>NZ_CP115917.1:2265000-2565000 GCF_027941775.1 Tenacibaculum pacificus
TTATTAAAAACAAAATTATGGGAGGCTTATCAAACAACGATATATTTAAAAAATTAAGAGTAGCACACAAATTACGTGATACTGATATTGTTGAAATTTGTGCTTTAGTAGATTTTAAAGTTTCTAAAGGAGAATTAGGAGCACTTTTCAGAAATGAAGAACATCCTAAATACATGGAATGTGGTGATCAGATTCTTAGAAATTTTTTAAATGGACTAGTAATTCACTTAAGAGGTCCAATGCCTCCTAAGAAAAAAGTAGAACCGACAAAATAACTTACAATAAAAAACCTTCTGATTTCTCAGAAGGTTTTTACTTTTTTAAATACGTTATAATTATGTAGCTTTTTTATCTTTTATAGAAATCGTAGAATTATCGGTATGATAAATCATTTCAAAATCGGTATTTAAAGCACTAAACATGGTATTAAAGTTTTTATATCCATACTTTTTAGAATCAAAATCAGGATCTAATTGCTTAATTGACTCTGCTAATTGACTTAGTAAAACTTCTTCATTTTCTTGCTTAACTACAGATAAAGCATACCTAAGAAAAGGAATATCTATTTTTTGTGTTTTTTTAATTTTTTCTTTTTTCTTCTTTTTAGACTTCTTATTTTTTGATTTTTTTAAAATTTCTTCAGATACTTCTTCGGGTGATTCTTCAGGTACTTCTTTTTTAAAACTTTCTGTAAACGTAAAAATATCACAAGCATTAGTAAATGATTTTGGCGTTTGTTTTTTACCAACTCCTATTACATTTAGTCCACTTTCTCGTATTCTATTCGCAATTCCAGTAAAATCACTATCACTTGAAACAAGACAAAAAGCATCAATTTCTTCTCTGTATAAAATATCCATTGCATCAATAACTAATGCAATATCTGTAGCATTTTTACCTTTGGTATATGCAAAATTCTGAATTGGTTTAAGGGAGTAAAGACTAAGTTTTTCTTTCCATTTTTTCATTCGATTTCCAGACCAATCACCGTAAATTCTCTTGATAGTTATTCTGCCATATTTTGATATTTCTTCTGTGATGTTTTGTAAATATTTAGCTTCAGCATTATCACCATCTATTAACGTGGCTATGTTAATGTTTCTTTTTTTCATAAACTTATTTCGTTCTATTTCTATTTTTTTTCAATGCCCGAATACATCTTTAAATATAGAAAAAGAAATAATGAAATACTTAATTTAATAAAAAAATTAAAATTTTATCCAAAAAAAAGAGCGCATATAGCGCTCTTTTTTCTTACTTTTTATAAACCTTTGATTAAAAAGGTAAATCGTCTGGTTCGTTTGCAGATAAGTCTGGTGCTTGTTGAAAACTATCGACAGGTGGTACATTTTGAGGTGCCCCTTGTGCTAAACTCTCAATTCTCCATCCTTGAATAGCGTTAAAGTATTTTGCTACTCCTTCAGGATTAATCCACTCTCTACCTCTTAAGTTAATAGATACTTTTACATCTTGACCAACAGCATAACTATTTAAAAGATCACATTTATCCTGTACAAATTCGATTAAAATCATTTGAGGATACTGCTCATCTGTAGTTACAACTAATTCACGTTTTCTAAATCCGCTAGCTCCAAATGTTTGCGCTTCGTTAATTAATTTAATCTTTCCAATAACTTCCATATTCTTATCTATTTAATTAAAAGCACTTTCCAAGCACTTTCTACATCATTATTCTTTAAATACTGCTGTGCAAATGTATGTTTTTTTTCAATTGTAAGCGAAACATATTTTGGATGTTCTTTGGCAAAGTTATTAACAGCTTCTTCATTAGGTAATTGTGATACATTACCAAGCATTCCTAAATTATTACCTGTTAAAACAGTACTATTTCTAATTTCTGAAGGAATTTTATCTACTCCTATTCCTAATGTTGAAATTGGCTTAGCTATTTCAAAAAAACCATCTTTTGCACGTGTATAATAGCTTCCTCCTGCCCTAGCTACTAAATCTATTTTATGCTGATCAATACTTCCATCTTCGGATAAGATATTTTCATTGATGTGTAATTTAACTACTTCACAAATAATTAAATTCCCAGCTCCTCCTTCGTTTCCTGTATAAATAATATCTGTTACTTTACATTCAAATTGCACAGGCGATTCTGCTACTCTAAAAGGTGCTATTTTATCCGAAGGTAACATTGTAAAACCTGCTTTTTCAAACTCATTTATTCCTTTAGGATACATCGCACTACTTAATGACATTTGCTGTACAATATCATAATTAACCACATTTATAACCACTTCTTTTGTTTCTTCGGCATTTTCTAAGGTATGCTTTTTCGTATTGTCTCTTACACTTCTGGCTGGAGAAAAAATTAACATTGGCGGATTTGCTCCAAAAACATTAAAAAAACTAAAAGGTGATAAATTAGGATTTCCAGCAGCATCCATAGTACTTGCAAAAGCAATAGGTCGTGGCGCTATGGCACCTAATAAATAACTATGTAATTTTGATACTGATAATTCTTTAGGATTTAATGATAACATATTATTTTTTAATGTAAATATACTACGCTTTCACAAATTAAGTTATTATAGCGAATATTATATATAACGAATGACAATTTTTAAGAATACTTATTGGGTAAAACGAATGACAATTTTCATTTCATTATTAATTGTTTCTTTTATTTTATGGAATACCTATGTGTTTTTTCAAAAATTTAAAGAAGAGGAAAGAGGAAAAATTGAAATTTTTGCTGCTGCTTTTAAAGAACTTGCTTCTAATCCTAATTTAGATGAAAACACCAATTTAATTAATAAAATATATCAAACTATTGAAGATATACCTACTATTTTGGTAAATGAAAGCGGAAGTATTGATTTATATCGAAATTTAGATACTCTTAGATCTGAAAAACCTGAATACCTAGAAGCACAATTAACAATTATGAAAGATCAAAATGATCCTATCATGATTGAATATTTTGGAATTACGCAATATCTTTATTATCGAAATTCAGATTTATTATACAAACTAAAATACTATCCTTTAGCCTTATTATTAATTTTAGGATTATTTTTAACCATTGTATTTATGGTTTATAAATCTAGTAAAGTTGCCGAACAAAATAAACTTTGGACAGGTATGGCAAAGGAAACTGCACATCAAATAGGTACGCCTTTATCATCATTATTAGGTTGGATAGCTATTTTAAGGTCTGAAAATGTTAATGAAGAATATATTATTGAAATTGAAAAAGATGTTGACCGATTAAATACGATTGCAAATCGTTTTTCTAAAATTGGTTCTTTACCTAAATTAAAAAAATACAATATTGTTTCAGAAACAGAAAAAGCCTTTAATTATTTAAAATCAAGAAGTTCTAAACAAATTAATTTTTCTTTTTCTTCGGATAAAAAAGAACTTTTCGCACAATTAAATATAGAATTATATGGTTGGGTTATAGAAAACTTAATTAAAAATGCTATTGATGCTATGCAAGGAAAAGGTAGTATATCTTTAAAAATTAAAGACACTCCTAAATATATAAAAATTACAGTTACAGATTCTGGTAAAGGAATTCAAAAATCAGAATTTAAACAAATATTCACCCCAGGTTTTACAACAAAAAAACGTGGTTGGGGCTTAGGTTTATCGCTCTCAAAACGTATTATTGAAGATTATCACAAAGGGAGAATAGCTGTTCAAAATTCAGAAATAAATAAAGGTACAACCTTTAAAATTTCATTAATTAAGGTTTAATAATACTTTATTTTTTACTCAAAATTACTTGATATCTTTTCTGTTAAAGCTAAAAATTCTTTTTCAGATAATTTTACTTTTTCAACAAACTGAATATCAGCCATAGTATTTAAAGGAATTAAATGTACGTGAACATGTGGTACTTCTAAACCAATCACACTCATTCCAACACGCTTGCAAGGAATCGTTTTTTCAATAGCTTTTGCTACACGAAAAGAAAAAGACATTAAATTAGTATATTCTTCTTTCGATAAATCAAAAAGCTTATTTTCTTCTTTTTTAGGCACTACTAAAGTGTGTCCTTTTGCATTCGGATTCATATCTAAAAAAGCAATAAAATTTTCATCCTCTGCAATTTTATATGAAGAAATTTCTCCTGAAATTATTTTAGTAAAAATACTTGCCATCTGTTATATTATTTTAATGTTTAGTGTTTTGTAAAAATAAAAAAAGCATTGCAGATGCAATACTTTTATTAAAAAACATTATGTCTATATTGTTATCTAGAAATTTCCATAATTTCAAACTTCATAATACCACTAGGTACTTTAATTTCGGCAATATCGCCTAATTTTTTCCCTAACAATCCTTTTCCTATAGGTGAATTTACTGATAATTTACCATTCTTAATATCAGTTTCAGAATCTGCAACTAAAGTGTATGTAAACTCCATACCGTTAGTTGTATTTTTTAATTTTACGATAGAATGAATCAATACTTTAGATAAATCTAACTGACTCTCATCAATAATACGAGCATTGGCAACTACATTTTTAAGCTTCGCAATTTTAGTTTCTAATAAAGATTGCTCTTCTTTTGCAGCATGATACTCTGCATTTTCACTTAAATCTCCTTTATCTATAGCGTCACCAATTTCTTGAGAAACTCTTGGTCTTTCAACATGCTCTAGTTGTGATAACTCGTCTTTTAATTTTTTTAATCCTTCTGCACTATAATATGATACTTCACTCATAATTTTTAATTTAAAAATCTCATACCGATAGGAATGAGATTGCTTTACAAATATACAAAATATTTGTAAATTCGTGACTTTCCTTAATAAACTCAATTTTTAAATAATGAAAAAAATATTTTTCCTTTTTATTTTAATAATTACCATCAGCTGCTCTGATAACGTACCTGTTAACGATTGTTTTAGAAGTATAGAAATGAATGCGATTATCGACTTAACATTACCTGAATTTCAAGGACTATTAGTGCCAAGTGGTAGCTCTCAAAATAAAATTCAAGGACGTGATGTTTTTCTTTTTAGAACAGGAACTAGTGGTTATAAAGCTTTTGATCAGCAATGTCCAGAAAATACCTGTACTTCTTTAATGTCTTTTGATGGAATTCATATTAAATGTCCTTGTGATAATAAAAAATACAATTATTTAACTAACGGAGCACCTATTGATAACCAAGGATGTAGTGCTTTAATGTATTTTGTAACACCTATTAATAGCTCACAATTAAGATTATCTCGTTAATTTTATTTATACTAGACTTAAGATTCTTATTTTTGCAATAACAACAACACATTAAAATATTTATCCTTGAAAAATTACTTTTCTTCAGACTTTAAACTGGGTGTTCTCGGTGGCGGTCAATTAGGTAGAATGCTACTTACCGAAACACAAAAATTTGATATTTACACCGTTATTTTAGGTGATAACAACGAAGCGCCTTGTGCACAAATTTGTAATGAATTTCATCAAGGTGATTTATTTGATTTTGATACCGTTTACAATTTCGGTAAAAAAGTAGATGTATTAACTATTGAAATAGAAAATGTTAATATTGATGCACTTGATAAGTTAGAAGCTGAAGGTTTAACTATTTTTCCAAAACCTGCTAACTTAAGAATTATTCAAAATAAAGCACGTCAGAAAACTTTTTATAAAAAAAACCAAATTCCTACGGCTGATTTTTCTCGTTTTGCTTTTGTTGATGAATTAAAAAAAGTATACGAAAACAAACTTATTGAATTTCCTTTTGTTTGGAAAGCAGCACAATTTGGTTATGATGGTACGGGTGTAAAAGTTGTTCGTAATTCTGATGATTTACAATCTTTACCTGAAGGTGAATGTATTGCTGAAAAATTAGTCCCTTTTAAAAACGAATTAGCTGTTATAGTTGCTAGAAATTCTGATGGCGATATAAAAACATATCCTGTCGTTGAAATGGAATTTCATCCAGAAGCAAATCAGGTTGAATATGTTATTTGTCCTGCAAGAATAGATGAATCAGTAGCTAAAAAGGCACAAGAAATTGCTTTAAAAGTTGCTAAAACTTTAGACTTCGTCGGATTATTAGCTGTTGAAATGTTTCAAACTTCAACTGATGAAATTTTAGTAAACGAAGTAGCTCCGCGTACTCATAACTCTGGACATTATTCAATTGAGGCTAGTTATACCAATCAATTTGAACAACATTTACGTAGTATTTTAAATCTTCCTTTAGGAAATACTGATAGTAAAGTTGCCGGAATTATGGTAAATTTAGTTGGTGAAGAAGGATATACAGGTGATGTTGTGTATGAAAACATGAATACAATTTTAAAAATTGATGGTGTTACTCCACATATTTACGGAAAAAAGACTACAAAACCTTTCCGAAAAATGGGACACGTAACAATTGTTAATGAAGATATTGATATCGCAAGACAAGTTGCACAACAAGTAAAAGAAACAATTCGAGTTATTAGTAAATAATCTTTTTATTTAAATTAATTTAGATAAAACAATACATAAAATTATGGTAGGTATTATAATGGGAAGCGATTCTGATCTTCCAATCATGCAAGAAGCAATCGATATTTTAGAAAGCTTTGATATCAAAATAGAAGTAGATATTGTTTCTGCTCACAGAACTCCTGAAAAATTAGTTGACTATTCTAAAAATGCTCACAAACGTGGTATTCAAGTAATTATTGCAGGTGCAGGTGGAGCAGCTCATTTACCAGGAATGGTAGCATCTATGAGTCCGTTACCAATTATTGGAGTTCCTGTAAAAAGCAGAAATTCTATTGATGGATGGGATTCTGTTTTATCAATATTACAAATGCCAGGAGGAGTTCCTGTTGCAACTGTTGCTTTAGATGGTGCTAAAAATGCGGGTATTTTAGCAGCTCAAATTATTGGTGCTTCGGATGCTAAAGTTTTAGATAAAATTGTAGCTTACAAAGAAGAATTAAAACTAAAGGTTGAAAAAGCGTCTGAAAGAGTTCGTAAATAAAAAGTAAATCTTTATAAATATCAAACCTCATCAATTTTAATATTGGTGAGGTTTCTTACTTAGCGGTAATGATAACGACAAGCTGCTATTAATATTTGTTCATTTTCGTATTTATAAACCAATCGATGTTCTGATGTTATACGCCTTGACCAGTAACCTTGTAAATCTCCTTTTAAAGCTTCAGGTTTTCCGATACCTTCAAAAGGTGTTCGCATACAATTTTTAATGAGTTCATTAATTCGCTTTACTATTTTCTTATCGACTTTCTGCCAATATAAATAATCTTCCCAAGAAGAAGTAGACCACGTTAATTTCATCTACTCGATTAAGTTTTTTTGAACACCTTTATCTTGCTCAAGTTCTTTGATCGAATTTAACAAAATATCTCTATTTTTTCCTGTTAGTAAATAAGTCGTTTCCTTTAATGAATTATATTCATCTAATGATATTAAAACTAAATCTTTACCGTTTTTACGCTTGATAATAATATCACTTACATCATTGACTACTTTATCGAACCAATATTTTAAATTTGAACGAAAGTCTGTATAATTTACTGTTTCCATATTACAAATATACAAAAAAGTACTTAAAAAAGTACTTTTATAAAAAACTTACGCAACAATACATTATTTACTACAAGTAAATTTCGTTATTTTTACTTTTTTATTCATTTTAAAAACACTTATTTAATGAATCCTTTATTACAAGATTTTAAAACACCTCCTTTTTCTCAAATAGAAGAAAAACACTATAAACCAGCTATTGAAAAAGCAATCGAATTAGCAAAAGAAGAAATTAACACAATTGTTAAAAATTCTGATGTTCCATCATTTGAAAATACAACTGTTACTTTAGATTTTGCTGGGGAAAAATTAAATAAAATTACATCAATTTTTTTCAATTTAAATTCTGCTGAAACTAATGATGAAATTCAAAAAATAGCAAAAGAGCTTTCTCCTTTATTAAGTGAGTTCAGAAATGATATTACTTTAAATCAAGCTCTTTTTAATAGAGTAAAAAGTGTTTATCAAACTAAAGATTCTTTAAATTTAACACCAGAACAAAATACTTTATTAGATAAACAATACAAGAGTTTTGCTAGAAATGGAGCTAATTTAAACGATGCTGATAAAACAGAATTGCGTAAAATTGATGCAGAATTATCGAAGCTTTCGTTACAATTTGGTGAAAATGTTTTAGCAGAAACCAATGCTTTTGAAATGCATTTAATTGATGAAAATGATTTATCAGGATTACCAGAAAGTGTAAAAGAAGCAGCTGCAGAAATTGCAAAATCAAAAGAAAAAGAAGGTTGGATTTTCACATTAGATTATCCAAGTTATATTCCTTTTATGACTTATGCTGATAACCGAGAATTACGTAAAAAATTCGCTATTTCAGCTGGTAAAAAAGCATTTCAAGACAACAAATATAACAATGAACAAGTCGTTTTAGACATTGTAAATCTTCGTTATAAAAGAGCTAATTTATTAGGTTATAAAACCCATGCTCATTTTGTTTTAGAAGAAAGAATGGCGGAAAATCCTGAAAAAGTTTTATCATTTTCTAACGATTTATTGAAAAAAGCAAAACCTGCTGCAAAACGTGAATTTGATAATTTAGAAGCCTATGCTAAAAAATTAGACGATATCGATGAGCTTCAAAAATGGGATGGCGCTTATTATTCTGAAAAATTAAAGAAAGAACTTTTTTCTTTAGACCAAGAATTATTGAAGCCATATTTTAAATTAGAAAATGTAATTGATGGTGCTTTTGAAATCGCCAATAAATTATTCGATTTAAAATTTGAAGAAATTACTACTATCGATAAATATCGTGAAGATGTAAAAACATACAATGTTACCGATGCAAACGGAAATTTTGTATCGCATTTTTATGCTGATTTTCACCCAAGAAAAGGAAAAAGAAATGGTGCTTGGATGACTTCATATAAATCACAACAAATTAAAAATGATATTAACGAGCGTCCGCAAGTTTCTATTGTTTGTAATTTTACCAAACCAACCGAAACAAAACCTTCTTTATTAACTTTTAACGAAGTTACTACCCTATTCCATGAATTTGGGCACGCGCTTCACGGAATGTTAGCAAATACAACTTATACAAGCTTATCAGGAACTTCGGTTTCTTGGGATTTTGTAGAGTTGCCAAGTCAGGTTTTAGAAAATTGGTGTTACGAAAAAGAAGCTTTAGAATTATTTGCAAAACATTATGAAACTGGGGAAACAATCCCAATGGAATATGTTGAGAAAATTAAAGAATCGGCTAGTTTTCACGAAGGAATGCAAACTTTACGTCAGTTAAGTTTTGGATTATTAGACATGCAATGGCACGGTAACAAATCACCAGAAACAATTAAATCGGTTAAAGAATTTGAAAATAATGCTTTTGCTGGTACTAAATTATATCCTGAAGTTGCCGAAAATTGTATGAGTACAGCTTTTTCTCATATTTTTCAAGGAGGATATTCTGCTGGATATTATTCGTATAAATGGGCAGAAGTTTTAGATGCTGATGCTTTTGAATATTTCTTAGAAAAAGGAATTTTCAACAAAGAAGTTGCTAATAAATTTAAGGAAAATATACTTTCAAAAGGAGGAACAGAAAAACCAATGGAATTATACAAACGCTTCCGAGGAAAAGAACCAAAACCAGATGCACTTTTAAAACGTGCTGGATTACTATAAATTTTTAAAAAGCCTTTCGAATTAAATCGAAAGGCTTTTTTTATGATTTATCTAAATAAAAAATGTATTTTCGAGAAAAACATTGAAAAAACAAGTACTAATTTTACTTTTTTTTATTTTTGGAACTATTCATTTACAAGCACAATTTTACATTAAAGGAAAAGTTTTTTCTATCGAAAATAAACCTTTAGATGGTGCTTCAGTTTACTTAAACAACACTACTATTGGAACAATCACAAATAAAAAAGGTGAATTTCAATTAAAAATTGATGATGGTAATTACAATTTAATTGTTTCTTATTTAGGCTATAAAACCGAAACACTTCTAATTGAATCCACTTCTAATATTAACTTTTTAACTTTTAACTTACTTCCTGAAGCTAATATTCTAGATGAAGTTGTTCTTCAAAAAACAATATATGATGCCGACTGGAAATACAATTTATCACGATTTAAACAAGCTTTCTTAGGCAGAAGTAAATTAGCTAAAGATTGTAAAATTTTAAATGAAAAGGATTTGCATTTCACATATAGTCCTAAAACAAATACCCTAACGGCCACAGCTAAAAAACCTCTAAAAATAAAACACAACGGATTAGGTTATCTAATAAACTATGATTTAGTTGATTTTACACTAAAAGGACAACAATTATTTTTTAGCGGATATGCACAATATAAAAGCCTTAGAAAAACTACTCGTAAAAAATGGAAAAAAAACAGATTAGAAGCTTATAATGGTTCTCAAATGCACTTTTTAAGAAGCTTAATTTCTAAAGAAATAAAAAAAGAAGGATTCGTTATAAATCAATTCAAACGAATTTCAAACCCTGAAAGGCCTTCTGAACAAGAAATTAAAAGGGCAAGAGAACTCGTTTTATTATATAACAACAAAATAGATTACTCTAAAAAAATTACTGAAATTAAAACTCCTTTAGACAATGCTTTATCAATCTTACAAAAATCAAAGCTTCCTAAATATCATGATTATTTGTACAAAAAAAATATTCCTTACAAAGATATTCTTTCAATAAAAAAAGATGATGTTTTTTTAAATTTCGAAAATTACTTAATGGTTATTTATACCAAAGAACCCGAAGAACATAATTACCTACTAGGTATGTTTGGTAAACTTAAAAAAGCATCAGGTGTACAAACTTCAAATATTGTATTATTAAATAGTAAGGCTTTAATTGATAATACAGGAATACTTGTAAACCCTAATGCTATTTTTAATGAAGGTTATTGGGCTTTTGAAGCTTTTTCAAATATGTTACCTTTAAATTATCAACGCTCAAAGAATTAAACTTTATTCTTAGCTTCAATCCACTTGCTCATATATTTTGTAGCTTGTAATGTTTGATGCTGTAATAAACTTCCAAGGAAATTTTTTGTTCGATGTTCGTCTAAGTTTTCTTCGATTTTTTTAGCTGATTTATAAAAAGAACTTCAATTTTTTCTTTATCATAAATAGTATTGATGATTTCTATACCGTTTTTTTGTGATGCTTTCCAAAGGTTTTCATCTGAATAAATCGCTATTGCTTTCTTAGCAAATTCATTAAAATCATCTTCAATAAAACCATTCCACTGAAAATCATCGTGCATTCCCTCTGCTCCAATATTTGTTGTAATACTTGGTGTTCCACAAATCATTGCTTCGGTTAATTTTCCTTTTATTCCTGCTCCAAAACGTATTGGAGCTAAAACAACTTTTGCATTTTTTACAACTTCCATCGCATCCGTAGAAAAACCTTTTACTAAGAATCCATCTTTTTTATTATGTAATTGATTTATTTGTTGCGTTGCATACGCTCCATAAATATGAATTTCGGCTTTTGGAATTTGTTTTCGAATCAATTGCCAAACTTCATTTTTTAATTGTAAAACAGCATCAACATTTGGAGCGTGAAAAAAGTTCCCGATAAATATAAAATGTACTCGCTCATCAAAAGGTTTCCAATTATTGATGACTTTCTCATCGAGTTTATCTAATAGAAAAGGCAAATGATACAGTAAATTTTCATCGATTTTAAAAACATCTTGAAGCAATTTCATTTCATAAGTTGAAATAATCAAACTCAAATCACATCTTAAAATTGAGGCTATTTCTCGTTTTGCATCTGTAGATTTTAATAAAGCATCCGTAGAAAAATTTTGTCCTTTTTTTAATTGCTGATGACGAGTTTTACGTAAAAAATGTAAATCTTCAGTATCTAAAATACGTAGTGCATTTGGGCAGTTTTCGGCAACTCGCCAACCAAATTGTTCTTCCATCATAAAACGGTCAAACAATACAATAGTAGGATTTAGATTTTTGATAAAATAATCAAAAGAAGCTGAATTTAATTCAATTGAAGCTTCATTTACATCAATTTCTGATAAATTTAATGCCTTTTCGCCTTTTTGTGCTGGTGATGCAAAAGTTATTTTGTAATTATTTTTTTTAAATAATTCAATTAATTGTAACATTCTGCTTCCTGCAGCCGAAGAATTTGGTTCTACCCAAACATAACCGATAATTAATAATTGCTTCATAAAGCTCAAAGTTAGCGTATTTAATGTTATTTTTTGATAAAAAGTAATCGAATACATACTTCAACAAATCAACTTTTATATGTAATTTTGCATCTATTATTACAAAAAACTAAATATAAACTGATAAAATAGTAAGTTTTATCAGATATACATAAATAATAAAAATACAACTTATGAAATACGATTTAATCGTTATCGGTTCTGGTCCTGGTGGATATATTTCTGCCATTAGAGCTGCACAATTAGGATCAAAAGTAGCTATTATCGAAAAATACTCAACTTTAGGAGGTACTTGTTTAAATGTAGGATGTATTCCTTCTAAAGCTTTATTAGATTCTTCTCATCATTATTATGATGCTGTGAATCATTTTGATGAGCATGGAATTACAGTAGAAAAGCCATCTTTCGATTTTGGAAAAATGGTTGATCGTAAAGCTAAAATTGTAGAAACTACAACTGGTGGAATTAAATACTTAATGGACAAAAACTTAATTACTGTTCGTGAAGGTTTAGGTTCTTTTGAAGATGCTACACACGTAAAAGTTACTAAAAATGATGGTACTTCTGAAGTAATTGAAGGAACTAATATTATTATTGCTACAGGTTCTAAACCTAGTACATTACCTTTTATCAAATTAGATAAAGAGCGTGTTATTACTTCTACTGAAGCTTTGAAATTAAAAGAAGTTCCTAAGCACTTATTAGTTATTGGTGGTGGAGTTATTGGATTAGAATTAGGTTCTGTTTACAAGCGTTTAGGTGCTGATGTAACAGTAATTGAATATGCCCCAAAAATTACACCTACTATGGATGCTGATGTTTCTAAAGAACTTACTAAAGTTTTAAAGAAACAAGGTATGAAGATTAACGCCAATCATGGTGTTACTTCTGTTGAAAGAAACGGTGATGAAGTTATCGTAAAAGCTACTAACAAAAAAGGTGAAGAAGTTACTTTTACTGGTGATTACTGTTTAGTTGCTGTTGGTCGTAAATCTTATACTGAAGGTTTAGGGTTAGAAAAAGCTGGTGTAAAAGTTACTGAAAGAGGAATGGTTGATGTAAATGACCATTTACAAACAAGTGTTTCTAATATTTATGCTATTGGTGATGTTGTTCGTGGAGCAATGTTAGCACATAAAGCGGAAGAAGAGGGTGTTGTTGTTGCTGAATACTTAGCAGGACAAAAACCTCATATTGATTATAATTTAATTCCTGGTATTGTTTATACTTGGCCAGAAGTTGCGGCTGTTGGTAAAACAGAACAAGAATTAAAAGATGCTGATGTTGCTTATAAAGTTGGTAAATTTTCTATGCGTGCTTTAGGTCGTTCTAGAGCTAGTGGAGATTTAGACGGTTTTGTAAAAGTTTTAGCTGATAAAAATACTGATGAAATTTTAGGAGTTCATATGGTTGGTGCACGTGTTGCCGATTTAATTATGGAAGCTGCCGTTGCAATGGAATTTAGAGCATCTGCTGAAGATTTAGCAAGAATTTGTCATGGTCACCCGACATATTCAGAAGCTGTTAAAGAAGCTGCAAAAGGAGCTTGGGATGGTAAGCCTTTAAATGCTTAGAATATTTTAAAATACATTTTTTTAAAAGGCAATCTCGTTAGAGATTGTCTTTTTTTTTGAAGCTATTTCCCGCTTTCCGCACTCGCTTTTTTTATTTTTTCAAAAGAAAAATAAAAAAGAGCTCAAACAATTGCTTCAATCGGGGCTAGGCATATTAACTAAATTACAAAAGCGTTAAATAGTTTTTAATACTACTAATAACTTAATTAAAAATACTTTATATCTAAAAAACAGAATCTCTCAAACTAAATTTATTTCAGTTTCATATCCTGATTTGCCGTAGTTCTTCTCTTTATGCGATGCTGAAATAAATTCAGCGTGACGTTTAGATATAAAAAAATACTTTAGTCAAAATTTAAATAGGTTCTAAAAAAAAACCGAACTAAATAAGTTCGGCTTTTTTATAAAATTAATTTATATAACTACTAAATTCCGTAAAAAGAAGTCATGTTATCTTGAATGTCAGACGCTTTTTTAATAGCTTCATACATTTGAAAAGTTTTATTTTTTCTTTCGTTAACTAAACGATTTCTAAAAGAATCATAGTTTGGTAAAGCTGTTGGTAATTTTTTAGAAACTACTTCAAAAGCAAAAACTCCTTTATCACCTGAAACATTTTTAACAACTGTATTTTCTTTAGCGTTAAGCATTGCTCCTACTATTTTAGGCTCATACCCTACACCAGAAATTGTTGGAGACTGTAAGTTTACATCCGTAGCATTTTTAACTGTTACAGAAACCGATTTAGCTATCTCATCTAAAGTAGCTCCTTTAATTTTTGCTTCAATTAATTCTGCTTTTCTTTGATTTGTTAAAATAGGACGTACTTTTGAAGTTGCTTTTTCAGCAGACATTAAACCTTTTTTAGTTTTATTAGTTAAAGTAGCTACTACATATCCTCCTTCAATATCAAAACGTTTAGAACTACCTTCTTTAACATCTTTATCAAAAGACCAAGTAATAATTTCTCTTTCGTTACCAATACCTGCAACTGTTTCATCTAAAGGCTTTAAACCAATTGCTGGCTGAGAAGTTAATTTTTTATCTTTTACAACTTCTTCAAAACTTTTACCATTTGCTAATTCTAAAGCAAAAGCTTCAGCATTTTGAAAAACAACATTTTCTGTTGCTTCAGAAGCAACTATTTTACGTCCAAATGTAGCTAATTTAACAACTGATTGAAAATTCTTCTGACCATCAATTTTAATTACATGAAAACCAAATTGAGATTTTACAACTCCTACAGCATCTTTTTTACCTTCAAAAACGAAATCTCTAAAAGATGGCACCATTCTATTGTAACCAAACCAATCATAAAAACCACCTTTTTCAGCAGAACCTTTATCCGAAGAAAATTGTTTTGCTAAATCAGCAAATTTTGCTTTACTTCCTTTTACTATTGCTAATAAACTATCAGCAGTTTGTTTTGCTTCTACTTCTGTTTGAGTAACTGTAGCATCTGCACTAGAAGCTCCAACAAAAGGAATTAAAATATGACTTGCCTTAGCAGAATCTGGTAATTGAACAACTGCTGTTATTTTTGATAATTTAAATTGATTTGCATCTTTATAAGGACCAAAAACATCGCCTTGTTTACCTGTAAAAATAGCTTCAGCAATTCCTTGTGGTACTTGAGATTTAAATTTATAGTTAGTATCTAATGTTACATCAGAATCATTTTCTGATAAAAACGTAGTATAATCAGTAGTATTTTTTAATCCTTTTACAGAAACATTTGCTTTAGTAACTGAATCTTCAATTAATTTAGCAACTTGTGCTTTAATAGCTGCTTCATCTTCAGTTGTAGCTTTAATGTCAAACTTTACAAAGTTAATATCTCTTGAGGCAGGCACTTGAAATTCTTGTGAATGCTTCGTAATATAACTTTTAATATCGCTTTGTTTTAAATCTACTAAATCATCAGCAATTGAAGTATAAGGAACATATACATATTTACCAGAAATTTTAGTATTTTCAATTAAATACTGTGCTTCTCCTTCTTTTAATGAAGCTCCTAAACCAGCAGCAACAAGATTGTCGTATGCTGTTTTTTCAAGATTATTTTTTAGTGAAGACATGTAGTTTTGCCAATTTCTCCAATCAGCACCATTCTCTTCTTTAATTGTAGCTAAATAACTTTTCAGTTTATTTTTATCTAAAATATTAGATGTTTGAAACTTTGGATCATTTTGTATGAATTCAGTTTCATATAACTTATTCATAATATCAGCATCACCTACAGTAATTCCTGCTTCCTCTAACTGAGTTTTATAAATTCGTTGTCTAATAATGTTACCCCAAACAGTTTTTGCTGCTTGCATTTCAGAAACACGGTTACCAGTTTGTGTTTTATATGCATCTAAAGCTTCTGCAAATTCTTGACGAGAGATAGTTTCTCCGTTTACTTCGCCAATTTCATTTACTTTACTTGCATTAAAAAAGTCTGATATTGTAGAAGGGTCTAATACAAAAGCAAAAAGTGCTAAACCAATTACAAGAATTAAGAACATTGAACGTTCTCTAATTTTCGATAAGATTGCCATACGTTATTTATTTTATTAACAGTGAGCGAAAATACAATTTCACTTTAAATAAAACAATGTTTTTTAAAGCTGTTTTTCAAGGAACTATACTTTATAACTATTCGTGTTTTTTAAAATCGTCTTTATCTATTACTTTTAAATACAGATCGTCAATTTTTGTGGCACTTACTTTTAATATTTTTATATACAATTTATCTAGCTGTAAAACATCGCCTTGCTCAGGTATTGTTTCGGTATGATTTATAATAAAACCACCTAAAGTTTCGTATGCTTCTTCTTTTGGAATATTTAAATCGTACTCTTCATTTAAATAATCGACCTCTAAACGTGCCGAAAAATTAAATTCATGATTATTAATCTTTTCTTCTAAAAACTCTTGATTATCGTGTTCATCTTCAATTTCGCCAAATAACTCTTCAACTACATCTTCAACAGTAATAATACCTGAAGTACCACCATATTCATCAACAACAACAGCAATACTTTTTCTTTTTTTCATCAAACTATTTAAAACATCGTTGATAATCATTGATTCTGGCACAAACTCAACAGGTAACAATATTGATTTAATTGATATCGGGTTTTTAAATAATTCAAAAGCATTTACGTATCCTAAAATATCATCTAATGAATTTTTATAAACCAAAATTTTAGAGAAACCAGTTGTTATAAATATATTTTTAAGCGTTTCTACCGATTCATGCATATCAATAGCCATAATTTCGGTTCGAGGCACCATAATTTCACGAGCTTTTACCTTATGAAATTCTAATGCATTTTGAAAAATCTGAATTTCAGAATCAACAGTATCATCATCATTTCCTCTATCTAATTCTTCTAAAATATAATTTCTTAACTCTTCTTTACTAAACTCGGTTTTAAGTTCATCTTCTTTTATTCTGAAGATAAGAAAAAGAAAAAAATCTGAAATTTGAGTTATAACCCAAGTAATTCCGTAAAATAATAAATAAAAAATATATGCAGGAAATACAAAAAATTTAAGCATTTCGTTCGCATAAATTCGAAACATTGTTTTAGGTAAAAATTCTGCTGTTACTAAAATAACGATTGTAGAAATTATTGTTTGAGTTAATAAACTTAAATCATCTAACAAATAATTTATAAAAGTAATATTGCTTGGTAACGCCATTTGAAACCAATTCATTAATAATCTCCCCATAAAATAACTATAAATTACCAACGCAACATTATTACCAACCAACATTGTGGTTATAAACTTTGAAGATTTTTCGGTAAGTACAGCTAATATTTTAGGTAAAAAACCTGCTCTTTTTTTTCTAACTCAATATGTAATTTATTGGCAGAAATAAAAGCTATTTCCATTCCTGAAAAAAAGGCTGAAAATAATATAGATACAAAAATTACAATGATTTCAAATTCCATTATTTTTGTTGATTTCTCTTTGCTATTTTTTTTCTAAAATGACGTTTAAAAAAGAAAATTAAAGTAATAAAGATACCAAAACCAAACATAATAAATGCTTCTTGTCTATCAGAATTAAATTTTAAAATTCCTTCAACAAAAAAAATCACTCCAATAACTAAGTAACCGTATTGTAAATATTTCCAAAAAGTGTTCATCTATTTTATTTATTTTTGATTTGCTTGCAGATTACCTGTAATATCTTTAGCAATCCATTTTGTTAAATTTTCTTTTGATTCAAATCCAAAACCATTAATAGTGTCTTGTAATGTTGTCAATCTAAAACCATCTTCTGTAAAGAAATAATGTTCTTTTTGATCCCAAAATAATTGATTCGTTTCTAACTTGGTATTTTCGTTATAATTTAAAATAACTACATTTCCTTTAATTTCAGAAATTGCAGTTTTATTATATGTTATCGCATAATTTCCTGTAATACTTGTTGAATCTTTTTCTGATTTATCAATAGAAATAATTTCAATTCCTTTAGGAAACTCAGTATACGGGTGTTGTTTACGATTAGAAAAATCGTGAAAAATAGGTGCTTTTGTTTTCGACGTTATTTTTCCTGAATCTTTTTTAATGTGATAAATATTTTTGGCAGTTCCTACTGGCATATTCTTATCTGCTAAAAAATCTCGAACCTCTTTTTTAGAATTCACACAAGAAAAAAGCATTGCTACCAAAAAAATGGTAGCAATGCTATTATAGATATTTGTTACGTATGATTTCATTTATTATGGAATACGAACAGTTTCACCAATCCAACATCCAATTTTATGAGTTGCTCCTGAAGCAACACCTTTTTGGAAAATTAATTTTTTTGATGGCATATTTTTTCTATAACTAGAAATATATCTACCAGCACCACATCCTGGATCTACTTTTTGAGCTTTTTGAGCTTTATTTAAAGCTGCTACATATACCATTCTTTTTTCAAATTCATCACTACCACAAGAGTTTGCGCTTTTTTGATATAAGCTAGCTATTAATAAATAAGCTTTCCCCATATTAGGATTGTACTTTAAAGCTTCATAGGCTAAAGCTCTAGCTCTACTACCCCCTGCACTTTGCGCTTCTCTTAATTTATACTTTGCTTTTTTAAACGGATCTGTTTCTAACTCAAAAGCTTTGTTTTTCATTTCAGCAGCTCCTTTTCTATCTCCATTTTTAGCTAAAACTCCTGCTAAGAAATTATAAGCATCAGCAGATTGCGTAGTTTCAGCATATGCATTTGCTAACTTTTCAAATAAGGGATCTGTTTGACATCCTTTGTTATACATTCTTGAAACAGCTCTTTTTAACCAAACTCCATCAGTTTTGTTTCCTTCAAAATCTCTAGTATAAATAGGAATTAATCTCTCACGTGTTGCTATTTTAGAAATCATTGCATCTAAACCTCCTTCTACTTGACCTAAAGAAGTAGAGTTAATTGTAAAAGCTTTTAAATTTCTTTTTTCTCTAGCTCCAATAGTACCTAAAGAATCTTTAGCTTGTAATTTAGCTATCTTTTTATTATAATCTTCTAATTTTTCTTCTACAGATTCCATTACGTCATCATAAGTATCAAAAACTTTTTGAGGATTTGTATCTTTATTTGTTTCTGCGATTGTTTCAAAATATCTAAAAATATTTTTCACACTCATATCTTTAGGAGAAATATCATATGCTTTCTTTAAGTATACAAAAACTTCTTCATCAGTCGCTAATTTATTATTTATTAAGTAAGTTGCATAATTACTATGTGCTTTTGCAGCTCCTTTTACAGGGAAATTAACAAATCTAGCTTCATAAATTCTTTTAGCTAATACAGGATCTTTTGTTTTTATTGCAATTTTTTCTCCGTATTTATAAATATTAACAGATAGTTTAGGACAATTTGTTAATAGGTACTCTAAATTCGTTTTGGCAGCATCATATTTCTTTGTCTTAGTGTCTCCTTTAAAAAGATTGTATTTCATATTACAATCTTGACTCGCTTGTGCCTTAACACCATTTACGGCTACAAACAAAAATAATCCTGTTAGCAAATACGTAATTTTTTTCATCCTATTATTCGTTTTTATTTGATTAATCTATTTTTCTTTTATTGAACCACTTCACACTATTCAAAGATAAACTCAACCTAACGTTAAAATATTTTTCTTTGATTAAATTATTGTTAGTTGTTCCTCTTTGCCCGTACTCAAACCCAATGTTTACATTTGATAATTGTCTTGGCAGTGGTAAACCTACACCAACATTTATGCCAAAATCTTTTATTACAGTAAAATCAGTTCCTGTTTGTATCAATAAACCTGTGTCTTCAAAACGTAAACCTCCTCTATAGGTAACTCTGTCCCAATAGTTTGATATTGAATTTATTTTAGGAATAAAATACCCTCCTATTGATAATTTACTTGAATCATCATATTTATACCCACTTCCATCAGAAACTAATGAATTACTAGTGCTTAACGAGCTTTTAAATTCCTGATTAACACCAATATACCATTTATTGTCTTTTCCTAAACCAAAACCAAAAACACTTTTTAAAGGAATAGTTACGTCTCCGTTTACAGATCTATTAAATAACTCATCTCTTACTATTTCTTTTTTTGTATTAGTTAAAGCCAGTGAATACATCTTTTCGTTTCCTTTAACAGAAAAATCACTTTTCAATGTAAAAGAAGCACCTGTATATAAGTTTATTTTATTTTTTAATACTCTTTTATATTGTGCACCTAATTTAAATTCACCTCCTCTTACATCTACTTTTTCTTGATATTTTGTTGCTAAGGCAGTACTAGCTCTCTGGTTTAAAATACTTTTTTCTAAGTTACCAAAAACATAACCAGCCTCTAAACCTACTGAAAGTCCTTCAACAATATACATACCAAAACTAGCATATATCTTATTTACTCCTCCTTCTCCAGTAAACAATGTAACATCATCTTCATTTTTAGTATCTAACATAGAATAACCTACAGATGTAAATGGCTGTAAACCTACAGACAAACCTGCTTTTTTACCTAATGGAAATCCTAAAGAAACATATCGTAAACTTGTTGAACTTCCTGATTGAGATATGTTTTCTTTTTCAAGTGTTAAAAAATTTGAACTACCACCAATAGCGTAAGTAGCGACTCTTAAATCTGCATTTGCTGCGGGATTTATAAAGTTTAAGTGATGTTTTTCTTTTAAAGCAACTCCAATTCCTCCCATAGAAGCTTGCTCTACTGTTACTGCTTCAAAAGTTTCACCAATTCCAAAGTAAGAATAAGGTGATGCACTATTTTTTTGTGCAGATATTGTTATTGCGCTAAATACAAGTACTACGCCTATCAGTTTCTTAATCATTCGTTAAATTATATTTCAAAACAGTATGTAATCCTTCCAAAACAAAATTTGGATGGGCAAATATGCCACTTTTTAATTGTTTAGCCAAGAAATATGTGTCTCCTCCTGTTAAAACAACTGTTAAATTGCCATACTTTTTTTTATATTGATCGATAACACCGTCTATTTCATTGCATACGCCATTTATAACTCCCGAATGTATAGACGTATTTGTATTGATTCCAATCAAATTAGAAGATGTTTCTAAAGTTAATAAAGGTAATTTAGATGTAAAATGATGCAAAGCTTTATATCGCATGGCAATACCTGGAGAAATTGCACCTCCTAAATACTCATTTTTATTGTTTATAAAATCAAAAGTGATACAAGTTCCCGCATCAATAACTAAAACATTTTTCTTCGGATACATTTTTACAGCAGCTGCTGCGAGCGCAATTCTATCAACACCCAAAGTTTTTGGAGTTCCATAACAGTTTTTAAAAGGTACTTTTGTCTGAGAGTTTAAAAAAACCGGATGTAAGAGTTCAATTATTTCGTTTTGTGTTTTTTCTGAAATTATTGCCACAGAAGACATAATACTAGCTGAAACAGAAAATTTTAAAATATTTTTTTTTATTTCTGACACTATTTTTTCTTTATCAAAAACAATAACTTCTATCAACTTATCCTGCTCAAAAACAGCTAACTTACCTCTTGTATTTCCTATATCAATAATCAAATTCATCTTTAAAAATATTTAGATTCCAAATTTACACTACATTTTTTTAATAAAAATATGTTTAAAAAATTTGGTAAAGTAAAAAAGTGTTGTATATTTGCACCCGCTAAACGAAAGTAGCAAACTGGTGCCTTAGCTCAGTTGGTAGAGCAAAGGACTGAAAATCCTTGTGTCCCTGGTTCGATTCCTGGAGGCACCACAATAATTTTTTCAATTGCAAAATTGCTAAATTTATTTGTTACTTTTATATAAGCACAACGGTGCCTTAGCTCAGTTGGTAGAGCAAAGGACTGAAAATCCTTGTGTCCCTGGTTCGATTCCTGGAGGCACCACCGCAAAAACCTGAACATTTATTTGTTCAGGTTTTTTTGTTTTTAACAACTTCTTTCCTTTATCATCATCATAAAAAGAATTCTTAAAATGTTAAAAAGTGTTAATATTTATTTTAAGTTTAAACCATTAAAAAAAATACTAGTCATAGATATATAAAAAATTTAAATTTTATCAAAATGAAAAAAATAATAGCAGTATGCGTTTTAGCCCTTGGATTTATTTTTACAATACAGGCTCAAAAAGGAAAACATCATAAATTAGAACAATTTACAATAGAACAACAAACAACACTTGCTGTTAAAAGAATGACTTTAAAGTTAGATTTAACTAATGCACAACAAAATCAAATAAAGCCTTTATTAGCCGATAATATTGCAAAACGTAAAGTTATGCACGAAAAAAGAAAAGGAATGAAAGAAGCTGGTAAAAAGAATGCAAAATTATCAGCTAACGAGCGTTTTAATAAAGAAGTACAAATATTAGATGCTAAAATTGCTTTTAAAGCTGAAATGAAACGTATTTTAGATAAAAAGCAATACGAACGTTTTGAAAAAATAAGTGATAGAAAAATGCATAAAAAACGTAAGCATCATAAAAATAATAAAAAAGAAAAACACAGAGAATAATAAATTTAAAGATTCCCTTTTTATTAAAAGGGAATCTTTAAATTTATTTAATAGGTTTAAAATACAAATTATTTTTCTTCTTTAAACCAGCTCGAATACTCTACATAATTATTAGCGATTCTATCAATTTCTCCTGAAATTAATTCTTTTGATATATCTTTTACTTTTTTAGCAGGAACACCAGCATAAATACTTCCACTTTCTACACGAGTATTTTTAGTAACTACAGCACCTGCTGCAATAATTGAGTTTGATTCTACAACACAATCATCCATAATAATACTTCCCATACCAATTAAAACATTGTCATGAATAGTACAACCGTGTACAATTGCATTATGTCCTACTGATACATTATTTCCTATGGTTGTTGGCGATTTTTGATATGTTGCGTGAACTATTGCTCCATCTTGAATGTTTACTTTATCGCCCATTTTTATATAATGTACATCACCTCTAATTACGGCATTAAACCAAACACTACACTCTTTTCCCATTTGTACATCGCCAACAATTGTTGCATTTTCTGCTACATAACAATCTGAAGGAATTTGCGGAGTTTTTCCGTTTACTGTTTTTATAATTTTCATCTGTTTTTGTTCTTTTAAAATATAATTTTACAGTTTTTTGATTAAATAACAATCAAAAAAAGTCGTTATTCTGAGAAAAACCTCGAATAACGACTTTTTTAATATTTATAAAAAACTATTTTTAGTTAACTACTAATTTTTCACCAATACTTATACTATTATCAGTAAGACTGTTAAATCTTTTTAAATCACTAACCGATATTTGATATTTTCTAGCAATAGAATACAAAGTATCTCCTTTTTTAACACTATGATAAGCTACTTTTGATATTGTTTTTTTAGCTTGTATTGAAGGGTTTTTAATTCTGTCATATTTTGATAAATTATATTTATTGATAATCGATATTAATTTCTGTGGATATCGTTTATCTGTTGCATAACCTGCTTTTCTTAATCCATAAGCCCAACCTTTATAATTGGTATGTCCTAATTTAAATAAACTTGCATAACGACTTCTCGAAATTAAAAACTGCGAATGATCTTCATAAGAAGTTTGCGGATATTTATATTTTCTAAAACACTCTCCTATCTCATCATCATCATGTGTTACACTTTTTCCTTGCCAACCTTTATGACATTTTATTCCAAAATGATTATTTGAACGAATAGCCAAAGCACTTCTTCCACTTCCTGATTCTAAAACACCTTGTGCTAAAGTAATACTTGCAGGAATATTGTGTTCGTGCATTTTTTTAACAGCAATAGGTGCAAATTTTTGAATATACGCTTCAGTATGATTTGCACTCGTTTTTAACGGTGTATTAATTATTTGCTCTAACTGATGTATTTCAGGAACAACTTCTTCTTTAGGTTGAATTACTACTTTTTTTCGAGGTTTTGAAACTATGTTTTTGTTTGAACCACAACTTACTAAAAAAAATATACTTACTACGATATAAAAAACTGACTGTATTCTCATTAAATTATAATTAACTCTTTATTTTTACGCTTTAATTTTTGATTTACTCCTCTAATACCTTGTAAACCTCCTGTATGAATTGCTAAAATTCGGCTATTTTCTTCAAAAAAATCTTTTTTAATCATTTCTAAAATTCCGTACAGCATTTTACCTGTATAAATAGGGTCTAGTGGAATATTAGTTGCTAATTTAAACTCATTTATAAAATGAATTAATTCTTCATTGTATTTTCCGTAACCTCCAAAATGATATTCAGTTTGTAGACGCCAATTATTTTGAATACTTACTAAATCTTCAACTTCTTTTTGTAAAAAATCACCTTTTAAAGCAGGAAAACCAAATACTTTTTGATGTTCTTTAGCTGAATTTATCAAACCTGAAATAGTTCCTCCAGTTCCTATTGCACTACAAATATAATCGAATTTATTGTCTTGTTCAGTTAAGATTTCTTCACAACCTTTAATTGCCAGAGTATTTGTACCACCTTCAGGAATTAAATAAAAATTACCAAATTCATTTTTCAATTCTTGTATAAATTCTTCGGATGTTTTATTTCGATAAATTTCTCTTGAAACAAACTTAAATTCCATCCCATTTTGATGCGCTTCTTTTAAACTTGAGTTTCCTGATAATGTCTTTTCAAAATCTTTTCCTAATTCATCACCACGGATAATTCCAATAGTTTTAAAACCTGCTAAATTTCCTGCTACGGCAGTTGCTACAATATGATTTGAAAATGCACCTCCAAAAGTTAACAATGTTTTTTTTTGCTGATTTTTGGCTTCTTCAATATTATATTTTAATTTCCGAAACTTATTCCCTGAAACAAACGGATGAATTTCATCTTCTCTTTTGAGAAACAATTCAATATTTTTTTCTTTCAAAATGGGCAAAAAAACCTGTTGATTTTCACTTCTAAAAATCTGCTGAAACAAAAGTTCATTATTAGTATTCAATACCTCTTTATTTTTTGCTAAAATACTAGAAATATCATTTAATCAATCACTATTACAGTTTTGATTTTTTATCAAAAAAAGATGAAATACATTTATTTTTAGTGCTTTTTATAAAAATATAAACATTTAAGCATCAGTAATAAAATTGATTTATTGATAAAAAAACACGAACTTAGCTTTATGCGTTAATTTTATTTTAATGCTAAACATCAAAAAAAAGAAATGGAAAATAAATTTAATATAGCAGTACTTATAGACGGAGACAATGCACAACCCAAATTATTAAAGGAAATTATAGAAGAAGTATCAAAATACGGAAAAGCAACTATCCGAAGAATTTATGGTGATTGGACAACTCCGCAAATGAATACTTGGAAAGCTATTATTAATCAACATTCTATCAGCCCAATTCAAAAATTTTCTTATACTACTGGTAAAAACTCTACGGATGGCTCATTAATTATTGATGCTATGGATATTTTACACGGAAAAAACACAGAAGGTTTTTGCATTGTTTCTAGTGATAGCGATTACACAGGACTTGCAAAACGAATTAGAGAGGAAGGACTTTTTGTAATGGGAATTGGCGAGAAAAAAACTCCTGAGGCTTTTGTAAAATCTTGTGAAGTTTTCACGTTTACTGAAAACCTAAAAAATGAACAAATTATTCAAAATGAATCAAATAATCAAAATAAAACTGTAAAATCAATAAAACAAAATACCAATATAAAAAGTAAAGAAATTATAGAGAAAGTAAGATTATCAAGAACAGATTTAAAAACGATTGATAAGGCTTTTGATATTTCTACAAACGAAGAGGAAAATGCCTATATTTCTACATTAGGTTTAAATATTAGAAAAATTGACCCAAGTTTTGACCCTAGAAGTTATGGTTTTAAAAACCTAACCAGACTTTTTGAAAATATCGATAAATATGAAGTTATTAAAAATGAAGTTGGTGGATTAAATCATCCATTATTACGAATAAAATAATTATTTTTTTCTAATTTTTAATAAAAAAACTACTTACTAAAATCATTTAAGATTGTTGTAAGTAGTTTTTTATAATACAATTTTATAAAAACTAAAATTTAAAAATTAGAAACTTGTTCTTCTATTTTTTCCCATTCAGCCATTAAATTATCTAATGATGCTTTTTTAGCTTTATATTTTTCAAAGAAATTAGGACGAGCAGAAACTTCATCATAATTATTTGCTAATTCTAAATCTATTTTAGCAATTTCAGTTTCTAAATCTGCAATTTCAGTTTCAGTTTTAGATAACTTATTTTTAAGCTTTTTCAACTCTTTTTCTTGCTCTCTAGATAATTGATACGCCTCTTTTTTAGCCGTTGGTTTTTCAGTTTTAACAACTGTTCTTTTTTCAGCTTCTCTAAGATTTTCCATCTTATGCTGTTCTAAGAAATAATCAATATCACCTAAATATTCTTTAATTTCTTTATCTTTAAAACCGTAAACAGTTGATGTTAAACCTTGTAAAAAATCTCTATCGTGAGATACAACTATTAATGTTCCATCAAAATTTTTTAAAGCAGTTTTTAATACTGTTTTAGAGGCTATATCCAAGTGATTTGTAGGCTCATCCATTACCAACACGTTAAATGGTGATAATAATAATTTACATAACGCTAAACGGTTACGCTCGCCTCCTGATAATACTTTTGCTTTTTTATCAACAGCATCTCCACCAAATAAGAAAGAACCTAACATGTCTCTAACACGCATTCTGTTAGTGTCAGAAGCGGCATCTTCCATAATTTCTAAAACCGTTTTTTCTGGCGGTAATTCTTCAGATTGATTTTGAGCAAAATATCCTATTTCAACATTATGACCTAATTTTAGATTTCCTTCAAACGGAATTTCACCAACCATCATTTTTGCTAAAGTAGATTTACCTTGTCCGTTTTGACCAACAAAAGCAATTTTACTGTTACGTTCAATCATTAAATCAACGTCTTCTAAAACATGTTTATCGCCATAACTTTTACATAAACCGTCTGCTTCAACAATAATTTTACCTGGTTCTTTTGATATTGCAAACTTTACATTCATTGCTGCATTATCATCGCCATCAACCTCAATAATTTGAACTTTATCAAGTTGTTTCATCAACGACTGCGCCATTGAAGCTTTACTTGCTTTTGCTTTAAATTTATTGATTAAATGTTGTTTTTGCTTAATCTCTTTTTCTTGATTTTTCTGTGCTTGTAATTGTTTTTCTTTAATTTCAGCTCTTAATATCAAAAATTCAGAATATGGTTTTTTGTAATCGTAAATTTGTCCTAATGAAATTTCAATAGTTCTGTTAGTTACGTTATCTAAAAACATTTTATCACGCGAAACCAATACAATAGCTCCAGAATATGATTTTAAAAAGTTCTCTAACCAAATAATAGATTCAATATCTAAGTGATTGGTAGGCTCATCTAATAGTAAAATATCATTACTTTGTAATAATAATTTAGCTAATTCGATACGCATTCTCCATCCACCAGAAAAAGTACTAGTTAACTTATCAAAATCTTCACGTTTAAATCCTAAACCTTGTAAAATCTTCTCAGTATCACCTTGATAATTATATCCACCTAAAAGTTCATAACGCTCAGTTAAATCTGTTAAATCAATAATTAACTGGCTATATTCTTCACTTTCATAATCAGTTCTTGTAGCTAGTTGATTATTAATATCATCTAACTTTAACTCTATTTCTTTAATTTCTTCAAAAGCTTGATATGCTTCTTCTAAAATTGTTCTTCCTTCGATAAAATCGATATCCTGACGTAAAAAGCCCATACGGATATCTTTATCAAAAGCCATGGTACCACCACTAGTTTCAATATCTTTGGATAGCACTTTTAATAGCGTAGATTTCCCAGCTCCATTTTTTCCTATCAATCCAATTCGATCTCCTTTATTTAACTTAAAAGTGATTCCTGAAAACAAATCAGAACCCATAAAAGAAACTGATAAATTGTGTACGTTTAACATATATATGTGATAATTGTTACTTATAAAGATTGATAAAAAATTTACCTTTGCAAAAGTATGTAAATTTAAATTTGATTATGTTTAAAAGAGGAAGCAAATTATACAGTATTTTAAAAGGTAAATGCCCTAGATGTCATGAAGGTGAATTCTTCAAATATAAAATGACGATTAACCCTAAAAAAATCACTAAATTACATGATAACTGTCCAAAATGTGATTTAAAATACATGATGGAACCATCTTTTTTCTTTGGAGCAATGTATGTAAATTATGGATTAGCAGTAGCTTTATTTGTTGCTATTTTTATTATAGCTAAAATGTTTATCGGCTTAACTATTTTACAGAGTTTTATTACGATTATAATTGTATCGTTACTTTTAACACCGTTTACATTACGCTTGTCTAGAATTATTTGGATAAATATTTTTATTGCTTATGATAAAAATGTTAAGAAATTATCTTAAAAAAATAATTTTTAATCAAATCTTTTTATATCGATATCAACATCTAATTCACTTCCATTTTCCAAGTGATTAAATAAGTTTTTAGCAATTGTTGGTCCAATCATAACACCACGTGTTCCTAAACCGTTTAAAACTACTAATGATTTGTGTTTTGGATGAGTACCTACCATAGGTCTTCTATCATTTACTGTTGGTCTAATTCCTGCGGTGTGTCCTGTTATGGTGTAAGGAACCGTAAGTACTTTTTTCAACTTATCGATTAACTCTTCCTTTGCTTCTTCCGTTGGATTACAGGTTTTATCTGTCCAATTAAAAGTAGCTCCAACTTTATAGTAATCATTTCCTAAAGGCATTACAAAAGCACTTGATTTTAATAAAAAATCAATTTTTAACTCAGGAGCGTGTATTGTTATTGTTTCTCCTTTTGCTTCATTTAAGGGTAAGTGATTAAAAAATGGATTTTTAGTAATTCCAAAACCTTCACAAAAAATTATTTTCTTTGCTGTTATATTTTGATACTTAATTCCATCTTCTAAAACAGTTATTTCTGAATAATCAAAAGATTCAGTTATTAATCTCTTTGAATTTTCTATATAATTTCTATATGATTTCACTAATAAAGCGGTGTCTATTCTTCCAGTTCCTGTAAGTTCACCGAAACCTAAATCACCAATAACACCTGCAACTTTTTCTTTACTAATTACAGGATTCATATAATGTAACAATGTTGGTTTATCTAAAGCAGAAAACCAATTATTCTCATCTCCAATACTGGTAAAGGCTTTTTTTATAGAGAATTTATAGTCTAATTTTACATTTAATTTTTTTTCTAAATTTTTGTAAAAAGGTAGTGCTGTTTCTATTTGCTGATGCGCATTCCAAACGGCATTAAATCGTTTTAAAATAACAGGATTATATACACCTCCTGCAACCAAAGAAGAAGTTTGTGAATTATTTTCAAAAACTACAAATGATTTATTCGCTTTTAATAACTCTTCTGTAAAAGCGATTCCTGCTAAACCTAAACCTACTATAATATAATCTACATCAATATTCATAATGCGAAAATAATACTATTTATCGCAAAAAAAAGAGCTTGCGATGCAAGCTCTTTTTAATTTTATAAAAATATGTGATTAATAATTCCACATATCCATTTCTCGATTACGAATACCTTCTTTGATTCTATCAGCTTCTAATAATTGAAATAAAGAATTTCCTCGAACATATTCTTTAATTTCTCTATCTCCGTAAATATTCTCTTCTTTTATTATTGTTGAATTAAATCTTCTAGCATTTAAAAGATTATCATAAGACAATGGTTTCGATGAGTTTACAGGATTAAATACCTTAGATGCATGTAATGTTTCTCTTGCATCTGGGAAAAACACCCAGAACAATTCATACGCACTATCTTTGTCATCAATTCCTTCTACTCCAAGAACTTGAACATCAGGACCCATTGGCGACATAGCCAATATACGATACTTTAATTCTCCTCCTCGTTTATCAAAATACCAAATTCCTTTTAACATATAACCTTTAATATCGGCAGATTGTAAAGAATAAGCATCCATATTTCCGTAACCATCGTCACGTTCATTGTAAGTCATAGATTTAATTTCGTCCATTCCTATTTTTGTTGTGAAATAAGAATCACTATATACCTCTGTGATTTCACCGTTACGAATACCTTTTAATAAGGTGTCAAATAATGAACGTCTTACTAAACCTGCATTTGTAGTATCAACTGGATAATAATAAGGTAAATTGATCTTTTGATTTATATCTACATATTCCCACACCACTTTAGACCATAACACATCTCTATCGCTAATATAGCCATAAGGAAGTGGTTTGTCATCTTCTGAAGCAATTTGGGCTTCAGATTTAAATCCAATCTCATCAACCTTTTTAGAGTTTAAAAGGTTAGCCTGAGCACCTACATAACTTGTAGTTGCAAGGGCAAATAAAACCATATAAAAACGCTTCCAATTCATACTTTAAATTTTTTACTTATTAATTAGTAATCTCTATACTTACAGGTAACACTTTTTTGATCTTGTAATTAGACCCAGAAACAGATGCTTTAATATCATAAATAACAATTAAATCATTTCTTCTGGCTTTAGCAAGTGCCTGCTTTGCTCTAGCATTTAAGTTTCTTCCATTTACAGGAATTGTTACCTGTCCTGGAACTTTAATTTTAAAACTAGATACATTTAATTTTAAATCGAATAAGAAATCAGGTAAACCAGCAGCTACATTAATTTTAGCTAAACTTGCTTTTGGCATTTTTACCGTACCATATTGATTTCTTACCATACCAACAGCTGGTGGTATATCTTTAATTCTGTATTTCTTTGGAGTACTGATTTTTCCTCCTCCTGGTAATGTTGCAGAAACTCTAATAGTTACTTCACTTCCACTACCTGGGTTCATTACATATTTATCTCCTTTAACTCTTTTTAAACCTGGAGCTGATGCAGAAACTTTATTTCCTGATACACCTGGTACAGATATAGTTAATGGATTAGATAAACCACGGTAAACAACATTCATTTTATCAGCAGAAACAACTGCTTCATTAGGCTTAGGAATAACTGAATATCCTCCTAAAATAGGGATACTAACTAAAGAATCATTTTCCATAAATTGGAATTCTCCTTTTAGTTCTTTATCTCCTACTGATCCTGCAGGACCATCTAAAATAACCTGTCCAGCTTTTATTTTGTCAGCAGCAATTACTTTACCATTAACAACAACTTTTTCAGCAGTTAAATTATCATCTTTTTTACCTAAAACAATTTTACCAGATAATTTTTCTCCTGGATAATATGCATTCTTATCAAAAATCACCATTGCTTCGTAATTTTTTAAAGATACTGCACTTTCTAATTCACCTTGTAATAAAGCCGTTAAAGCATCTGCTTCAGTAGTTTTAATATCAGACTGAATTTGTGTTAACTTAGTTAATGACGCAATTAAAGGAAATCCTTCATAATTGTATTTTAACCAATCAATTGATTTTCCTTCTTTATTTTTAACATTATTTGTGTTAAAACGAGCAGCTACTACACTTGATAATTCAGATTTTCCTAAAACAGCTAAAGATTGCTCTCTAAACTGATTTACTTTATCTACAAATTCTTTTCCTTTAGGTGTAATTTTTCCACTAGCGAAAAAATATTGATCTAAAAAACCAGACTTATCCATAGATTCATAAGCTTTCTTATCTTCTATTTCACTCGTCATTTGAGTTTTTAAATCTGCGATATAAGCAAAAAATTCATCTGCCATACCTCTAAGCTTATCAGTTTTCACTTTAGCTTCACCATATTGCTTTGCTTGCTCAGATGCTTTTTGAGCTAAAGTTGCATACGATGCTTTATTTTTCTCGGTTGCTCTAATATTAGAATCCGATAATTTTTCATTCATTAATCCAAATGCTGATAAAACTTCTTTACTCATGTTCATTGCTAGCATCGCAATAAATACAAGGTACATTAAGTTTACCATCCTTTGCCTTGGTGACTGTTTTCCTCCTGCCATCTTAATTAATTTGTTTAGTTTAGTTAATAAAAATTAGATAAACTAATTAATTATTTAGTTGACATTGCCGTTAACATTCCTCCATATACTCCGTTTAAAGAAGATAAGTTAGTTGCTAATGATTGCATTTGTTCTTGTAAACGTTGAGAGTTTTCAACTAAAGAAGAATTTAAGTCTGATTGCTTACTTGCATTTTCAACTTGCGTAGTATATAATCCGTTTAAAGACTCTAATTTAGCAGCTGCCATAGACATTTGCTCGTTGTATTGGTTTGTAGAAGATACAGTTTTTGATGTAGCTGTTAATCCTTCTGCAGCACCTTGAAAATTCTTAATACTATCTCCTAAACTAGAAATTAAAGTAGCATCTAACTTCGCTTCTTTTAAAATATTATCTAATTTTTCAGATAACATACTCTGAGTTTGTTCTGGAGCAATAGCAGCAGTAGCTTTATTGTTACCTAATGAATCACCACCGGCTAATTCTGGATATACTTTTGACCAATCTAATTCCTCTTCTATCGGTTCAAATGCTGAAACAGCAAAAATAATTGCCTCTACAACTAAACCTAATGTTAACATTAACCCTCCTGTTAATGGACCGATTTTAAAGTGCATGATTTTAAATAGTGCTCCTAGTATTACTACAGAAGCTCCTAAACCATACATCATGTTAAAAATTTTCTTAGTTGTTTTCGATTGTGCCATAATTGTTTGTTTTTTTGTTGGGGGTTATTGTTAATGATTAATATTAATTATTGTTTATTTGCTTTTATTTGTACCTAAATAATCTTGTACAGTTCTAAATCCTATATAACTTCTTGCAGTATCTGCATATTCCCAATCACGAGAACTTACTTCTAAAAAGTATGCAACATCTTTCCAAGAACCTCCACGAATAATTTTTCTACGATTTTCTTTAATTTCTACATTAGGATTCATTGTTGACCCCATATAGTAAGACATTTGATTATACGCTGTATTTGTCCATTCAGAAACATTTCCTGACATGTTAAACAAACCATATTCATTTGCATTATACGAATTTGCTTCTACAGTATATAAAGCTCCATCGGCAGCATAATCACCACGTACAGGTTTAAAGTTTGCTAAAAAACAACCTCTATCACTTGTTGTACTTGGTCCACCCCAAGGGTATTTCCCAAAGTTTAATCCACCACGAGCAGCATATTCCCATTCTGCTTCTGTAGGTAATCTAAAAGAAGGAACTAATCCTAATTGTTTTTTAGAACGTTGAAATTTATTTTTTGTTTGTGTTCTCCAATGACAGAATGCTTTTGCTTGATTCCATGTAACTCCAACTACAGGATAATCCTCGTAAGCTTTATGAGCAAAATACTCTTGGTGCATTGGATCGTTATATGAATAATTAAAATCTTTAATCCAAACAGTAGTATCTGGATAAACATTAATTACTTCATCTTTCATAAAATCTTTTCTATTCTTACCTGTCTTAGCTGCTTGTTCATTATCAAACCAGTAATATCTGTAATTTAAAAACTTAGTATTAAAAGTTCTTATTCCATTTAACGATTCATCTTTTTTAATGTATAATGAATCCATTACTTCTACATAATCAGCATCAGGGTACTCTTGTTGTTCCCAAGCAAGTTCTTCATTCCAGTTTAATGGTTTTAAAGAATCTAATCCCTCACCTAATTCATAATAATTTTCACGCATATATTTTGCATATGGTGTTTCGTTTACAGTATCTTTTGAAGCAAAAGCATATAATTGAATACCTTTAGCATTCTTATCAGAACCTTCTTCATCACCTCCTCCTGAAGCAAACTCTGCTTGATACGCTAATTTTGTTCGAGTAATAGAATCTCTTACCCAAAACACAAATTGCTTGTATTCGCTATTTGTTATTTCAGTTTCATCCATATAAAATGGTTGAACAGTTACTGTTTTAGTTGGTGCATTCATCGCTCCTAACGCATCTTCATCTTGTTTACCCATTGTGAAAGAGCCTCCAGGTATTTTAGCCATTCCAAATGGTTTTTCAGCAAACCACTTTCTTTTAGACTTATCTCCTACTAACTCTCCTCTATCACCACTTGAACCACAAGCGTAAATTAGAGACACTAACAATGTAAATATTACTACTTTCTTCATATTATATCTTTCTTATAAAAGGGAATGGTAAACCTATTATTTTTTTTAATAAAAAACAATTACTTTTTTTATAAACAAAAACAAGTTATTTTTAAACAAGTTTTTGTAACGCTTTATACCATCTATCTGGCATTTTTCTTTCTAATGCTTGTTTGTAATCTTTATAGTTACAAGGTACTAACGCAATGTCTTTTGTATTTAGTATTTGAAATCATATTTATTTCCATCCACCAACGTCCACTTTTATCACTTTTATAAAAATTTATAGGATCATCATCTGTTAATAATACCGTAAATTTATGATAATTTTCCTTTGTTACAAAGGGATAGTCCTTAGCCCTGGCATTAACACCTTCAATAAAACACCAAATCATTTGGGCTATTAAATTTGCTGTTTGATAATTTGAGTCCAATATACTATTATATTCATAAATACCAAAAGAAGTTACCTTATCACTAATTCCCGCATATCTTGAAATTGCACAAATTTCTTCGCCATAAAAACCATTTGGAGATGCATTTTTGTTTCCTGGTGCCTCACTTTGACGTACGGCACTAATATCAATACTAACAATATCAGCATCTCTCATAATAGGCTCTACTAAAGTGATATCCTTAACTTCACCTAGCCTAAATGCATCAAAATAAAGTCTATCTAATAACTCTATTTCTTCTTGTGAATTAAAATAAGTTTGGTATCCTATATTACTATAATTAAATAAATTATTAGGCTGTTCCATAATGATTTTACTTAAAAATGAGCTAGATCGTAAATTCTCATTCATAGCACCTAAATCAAACTTACTATCTACTGATACTAAATTAATTGTTTGATCTAAAGAATCATAACCTCTATAATTTGCGTAGGTCAAATCTTGACTACCGCCTATTAATATAGGTATTATTTTTTTCTTTAGCAAATACTCAACAGAAGAGCTTACTGCAAAATAAGTGTCTTTAATTGTATCTCCTTGCTTTATATTTCCTAAATCGGCTATTTTAGTTTGCCAGTTTCCAGGAAATAATTGATATAGTTTTTCACGAATATATTGTAAGTTCTCTCCACAACCTTCGTTATCAGGAGCTCCTCTACCGTCTTTTATTCCTATAATAGCAATATTTACTTCTGATAAATCAGGTAAACCATTTCCAGTAGTATGAATAGCAATATTTTGACCTAAAGACTTCATAGACTGCGATATTAGATGCGCAACTACAGTGTCATTTATAGGTGTTAAAAAATTGAAATCCATTATTATTAGGGGCTTTAAGATGCTTGCAATATACTAAACTATTTTTTTACGAGCTATTTTATTTCTTTTTCACCACTTTCTTTTTTACTACTTTCTTTTTAGGTGTTTTTGCCTCAATTATCTTTATAGCTTCTTCTTTTGTCATTTTTTCAACATCAGTAGTTTTAGGCATCTCTACTTTTATTTTTCCTTTGATGACATTAAAGCGACCCCAACGTGCTTTTTCTACTCGAATTTCAACATCTTCCCAGTTCTGTAATACTTTATCAATTTCTTTCTGTTTTTTAACTTCAATTAATTCAACAATATCAGCATCTGAAAGATTATCAAAATCGTATTTTTTACTAACATTGATAAATATCGAATTCCACTTTAAGAAAGGACCAAAACGACCAACACCTTTTTGAACAGGTAATTCTTCATAATGATAAATTGGCGCATCTGCTTTTTGCTTTGCTACGATTAACTCTTCAGCTCTTGGTAAATCTACTTCCATAGGGTTTTCACCTTTATCTAAAGAAACAAACATTGCCCCAAACTTAATATAAGGTCCAAAACGTCCGTTAGAAACAATTACTTCTTCATCTTCATAAGTTCCTAAAGTTTTCGGAAGCAAGAACAATTCTAATGCTTCTTCCATCGTTATAGTTCCTAAGTTTTGATTTTTATTTAAACTTGCAAATTGTTTTTCTTCATCTTCAGGAGCTCCAATTTGTGCAATTGGTCCAAACTTTCCTAAACGAACTAAAACTGTTTTTCCTGATTCAGGATGTTTACCTAAAATACGCTCACCGCTTTCTCTTTCGGCATTTTCTTTTACATCTTCAACTGTTTTATGAAAATCGATATAAAAACCTTTAATCATCTCTATCCAATCTTCATCTCCTTCTGAAATATCATCAAAAGAATTTTCAACTCTTGCTGTAAAACCAAAATCTAAAATATTTGAGAAATTTGCAACTAAGAAATCATTTACAATATTTCCAATATCCGTAGGAACTAATTTATTTTTATTTGAACCTGTTTTTTCGGTCAATAAATCACTTTCAACAACTCCATTAGACAGAATCATCTGCTCATAATTTCGTTCTAAACCTTCATTTTCTCCTTTTTCTACATAACCTCTTCGTTGTACTGTAGAAATTGTTGGTGCATAAGTTGATGGTCTACCAATACCTAATTCTTCTAATTGTTTTACTAAAGATGCTTCTGTAAAACGGTAAGGAGGACTTGTAAAACGTTGTGTTGCATTAATAAAATTATAAGCTAAATTTTCACCAGTAGTTAAGTTTGGTAACATACCAGCTTGCTCTTCTTCTTCGTTATCTGTTCCTTCTAAATACACTTTTAAGAAACCATCAAACTTAATCATTTCACCGTTTGCGGTAAATATTTTTGTATTTTCAGAATTGGCTATTTTTACATTGGTACGCTCTAATTGCGCATCACTCATTTGAGAGGCTAATGTTCTTTTCCAAATTAAATCATATAATCTATTCTGATCATATTCAGTATCAATAGTATGCATTTTCATATTTGTAGGACGAATAGCCTCATGTGCCTCTTGTGCACCTTTTGCTTTCGACTTGAATACTCTTTGCTTACTATATTCTTTTCCGTAATAATTACTTATTTCTTCTTCTGCAGCATTTCTTGCATCATCAGATAAATTAACACTATCTGTTCTCATATAGGTAATTAAACCTGCTTCGTACAAACGTTGTGCAACTTGCATCGTTTTACCTACTGGAAAACCTAATTTACGAGAAGCCTCTTGCTGTAAAGTTGATGTAGTAAATGGTGCTGCTGGCGATTTTTTTGCTGGTTTTTTAGTTAAATCAGCAATAGAAAAATCAGCATTTGCACACGATTTTAAGAAATTTTCAGCAGTTTTTTTAGTAGGAAAATTCTTCGGAATCGTTGCTTTAAATGTTTTTCCGTTGGTATTTGCAAACTGAGCAATAACCTTATAATGTGTTTCTGATTTAAAATCAAGAATACTACGTTCTCTCTCTACAATTAAACGAACCGCAACAGATTGCACTCTTCCTGCTGATAAACCTCCTTTTACTTTACGCCATAAAACTGGTGATAATTCATAACCAACAAGCCTATCTAAAACTCTACGAGCCTGTTGTGCATTAACCATATTATAGTCAATATCTCTTGGATTTTCAACAGCTTTTAAAATAGCATTTTTAGTAATTTCATGAAAAACAATACGTTTTGTATTATCATCATTCAAATTTAATTGCTCTTTTAAATGCCAAGCAATTGCTTCTCCTTCTCTATCCTCATCACTTGCTAACCAAACAGTTTCTGCTTTTTTAGCCAACGCTTTTAATTTCTTAACAACTGGTTTTTTATCATCAGAAATTATATATTTTGGACTAAAATCTCCATCAACATCAATTCCTAATTCCTTCGATGGCAAATCTGCAATATGACCATAACTAGATTCTACTTGAAAATCTTTTCCTAGGAATTTTTCAATCGTTTTTGCCTTTGCTGGTGACTCAACTATAACTAAATTCTTTGCCATATCTCTGTTAGATTATCTCTTTTACAGCATACATTATAATGATGCTTTCAGTTTGCAAAAGTAGAATGTTTTTTTTAAAAAAAACTTTTTGTTTTAATTTCACGTTAAAAACAGCAATAAATCAATAATAAATTTCTGCCAATTTGTCACAAAACTTGTATTTTGGTTGTATCTTTGCCATCATTTTTATTATGGATATGGAGCACACAGACAAGGTTATCGATGAAAAAATACAAGGACAAGCACTTGTAACAAAACATAAAGAGGAAAACTCAAAAAAATTATTTATAGAAAGTTACGGTTGTCAAATGAACATGAACGACAGCGAAATTGTAGCTTCTATTTTGGCTGAACAAGGTTTTAATACCACTCAAGTTTTAGAAGAAGCAGATTTAGTTTTAGTAAATACTTGTTCTATTAGAGAAAAAGCAGAAACAACTATTCGTAAACGTTTACAAAAATACAATGCTGTTAAAAAAGTAAATCCGACCGTGAAAGTGGGTGTTTTAGGATGTATGGCAGAACGTCTAAAAGAAAAATTTTTAGAAGAAGAAAAAATAGTTGATTTAGTTGTTGGACCAGATGCTTACAGAGATTTACCTAATTTATTAGAAGAAATTGATGCAGGTAGAGACGCTATAAACGTAATTCTTTCTAAAGAAGAAACTTATGGTGATGTTGCACCTGTTCGTTTAAACTCTAACGGAGTTTCGGCATTTGTATCTATTACTCGTGGTTGCGACAATATGTGTACTTTTTGCGTAGTTCCGTTTACTCGTGGACGTGAAAGAAGTAGAGACCCGAAGAGTGTTTTAGAAGAAATTAGATCAATGCATGATCAGAATTTTAAAGAAATCACTTTGTTAGGTCAAAACGTAGATAGTTATTTATGGTATGGTGGAGGATTGAAAAAAGATTTCAATAAAGCAACCGAAATGGCGCAAGCTACTGCTGTTGATTTTGCTCAATTATTAGACATGGCAGCCACTGAATTTCCTAAAATGAGATTCCGTTTTGCAACTTCTAATCCTCAAGATATGAGTTTAGATGTAATTCATACCATGGCAAAACATAAAAACATTTGTAAATACCTTCACTTGCCAGTACAAAGTGGAAGTAACAATATGTTAAAAGCAATGAACCGTCAACACACGCGTGAAGAATACAAAGAACTTGTTGATAATATTTTCAGAATAATTCCTGAAATGTCTTTATCTCAAGATATGATTGTTGGTTTTTGTGGAGAAACAGAACAAGATCATCAAGATACTTTAGATTTAATGCGATATGTAAAATATGACTTCGGTTTTATGTTTGCATATTCTGAAAGACCAGGAACTTTGGCTGCTAATAAAATGCCTGATGATGTTCCTTTTGATGTAAAGAAAAGACGTTTACAAGAAATTATCGATTTACAACAAGAACACGCTTTATACAGAACACAACAACATTTAGGAAAAACCGAAGAGTTTTTAATTGAAGGAACTTCTAAGAAAAACCCGAATGAATGGAAAGCTAGAAATACACAAAATACCGTAGCTGTTTTTCCTAAAGAAAATTACAAATTAGGTGAATTTGTAATGATAAAAGTAGAAGATTGTACTTCTGCAACCTTAAAAGGAACTGTTATTGGATATTCTGATAATAATTAAAAGAGTATTATTTTAAAGTTTTAACGTTAATTTTTATCAACGTTAAAACTTTAAATAAGTAAAAAAACTCTTCAAATTAAAAATTTTGCAACTACATAAATAATGGAAAACTTACAAGCTATAAAACAACGTTTTGGAATTATTGGTAATGATACTCAACTAAATCGTGCTATTGAAAAATCCATTCGAGTTGCTCCTACTGATATATCTGTATTGGTTATAGGAGAAAGTGGTGTTGGTAAAGAAAGTATTCCTAAAATAATACATCAATTATCGCACAGAAAACACGCCAAATATATCGCCGTAAACTGTGGAGCTATTCCTGAAGGAACTATTGATAGTGAATTATTTGGTCATGAAAAAGGAGCTTTTACAGGTGCAACAGCTACACGTAAAGGATATTTTGAAGTTGCCGATGGTGGAACTATTTTTTTAGATGAAGTTGGTGAATTACCACTAACAACTCAAGTACGTTTATTACGTGTTTTAGAAAATGGAGAGTTCATTAAAGTAGGATCATCGCAAGTACAAAAAACAAATGTTCGTATTGTTGCCGCTACTAACGTAAATATACAACAGGCAATATCCAAAGAAAAATTTAGAGAAGATTTATATTACAGACTAAGTACAATCGAAATTGAATTACCGCCTTTGCGAGAACGAGAGCAAGATATTCACTTATTATTTAGAAAATTTGCTTCTGATTTTGCTCAAAAATACCGAATGCCAACCATTCGCTTAGAAGATGATGCCGTAAAAACATTATTAAATTATCGTTTTCCAGGTAATATTCGTCAATTAAGAAACTTAGCAGAACAGATTTCTGTAGTAGAAGAAAGCCGTTTAATTTCTTCGGAAAAACTATTACAATATCTTCCAAAAAATAAAGGAAATTTTCCCGCAGTTATTGGAACGAAATCTAACAATTCTGATTTTGCTAACGAACGAGATATCATGTACAAAATTTTGTTTGATATGCGTAACGATATCAATGATTTGAAAAAATTGACATTAGACTTAATGCAAAGCAATGATACAGAGCAAGTAAAAGAAGAAAATCACGGTTTAATAGAACGTATTTATCAAGAGAAAAAACAACCAGAAAATGAAAATATAGAGGTTGTTCAAATTGGACAAGCAACGCCTACTCCTTCAACAACAGCTCAAAATAATTATGAATATGCTGAAACAATTGAAGAAGATGAAAACTTATCATTACAAGAAAAAGAAATTGAAATGATTAGAAAATCCTTAGAAAAAAACAGCAACAAACGAAAGTTAGCCGCTAAAGAATTAGGGATTTCTGAACGAACTTTATATCGAAAAATAAAACAATACGATTTATAAAAACTAGCAATAACAATATTCTTAAAATTATGAAAAACCGTATAAACATTTTTTTATTTTCTATCATTACACTATTTATACTGATAGGTTGCGGCGCATATTCATTTACAGGAGGAAATACTGGAAAAGCAAAAACAATTCAAATTGATTTTTTCAGAAATCAAGCGCCGTTAATTGAACCTACTTTAAGTCAAAAATTTACGCAAGATTTACAAGATTTATTTACGCGTCAAACAAATTTAACACTCGTAAATGCAGGTGGTGATTTACATTTTTCTGGTGAAATAGTAGATTATAGAATTAATCCGATGAGTGCTACGGCAAATCAAACAGCGGCACAAAATAGATTGACAATTACTGTAAATGTTATTTTTGAAAACAAACTAGAAGAAAAAGATGATTTTGAAAAACGTTTTTCTTTTTACTATGATTACGGAGCAACCCAACAATTAACAGGTACTGTGTTAGATACTGCTTTATCAGAAATATTAGAAAGAATAACACAAGATATTTTTAATGCTTCTGTTGCTAAATGGTAAATATTAAGTAAAAAATTAGCTGTTATAAAAAAAATCTATCAGTAATTAATATTATTAAAAACAAAAAAAATACTACTTTAGCTACTTATAACATTGGCAAAAGTATATTTTAAATACAAAATATAAGAAAAGGTACTAGAACTTTACAAAATATTAAGTTTGAAATATCCAGAAAAAAGTGGTTACTTTGCAGACCAAATTAAGAGAATAAATTTTTTAAAAAAATAAATAATGACAACATATACTTTACTTTTAGTATTAATATTGATTGTTGCAATAGCATTAATCTTAATTGTAATGGTGCAAAATCCTAAAGGTGGAGGATTATCTTCTTCTCTTGGTGGTGGTGGTGCTCAAAACATTGGGGGTGTACAAAACACAAATACTTTTTTAGATAAAAGTACTTGGACTTTAGCAATTGCTATGTTTGCTTTAATTTTAATGGCAAATTTTGCAATTCCTAGAGGTGCTTCAGTAGATGCTCCTCAATTAGATAATGCATTAGAAGATGTAGAAGCTACAGCTCCTGCTACACCAGCAACTAATACTACGAAAGATAGCGTAAAGTAATCTTATCAACATAAAATATAAAATGCCAACGTAATGACACGTTGGCATTTTTTTTATATCTAATTTTAAAGGATTTAGAAAAAATGTCACAATTTTTTTAATGGCATAATTTCTGACTATTTCTAAACTATAGAAAAGAAACAAAATACTTAATCATAATTTATATAAAATGGGATTAAAAATAAAACCTTTAGCAGACAGAGTTCTTATAAAAGCTGCTGATGCAGAAACAACTACAGCATCTGGACTTATCATTCCTGATAACGCAAAAGAGAAGCCTCAAAAAGGAACTGTTGTTGCAGTAGGAAAAGGAACAAAAAAAGAACCTTTAACTGTTAAAGTTGGTGATACTGTTTTATACGGAAAGTATGCAGGTACTGATTTAAAACACAAAGGAAAAGATTACTTAATTATGAGAGAAAGCGATATTTTCGCAATCATTTAATTTTCTCTTATCAATTTAAAATTAACAAAAAAATAGATCTAAAATGGCAAAAGATATAAAATTTGATGTAGACGCTCGTAACGGTTTAAAACGTGGAGTTGATGCATTAGCAAATGCAGTAAAAGTAACTTTAGGTCCTAAAGGACGTAACGTAATTATTTCGAAAGCTTTCGGTGCTCCTCACGTTACAAAAGATGGTGTTACTGTTGCTAAAGAAATTGAATTAGAAGATCCTTTAGAAAATATGGGAGCTCAAATGGTTAAAGAAGTAGCATCTAAAACTAACGATTTAGCTGGTGATGGAACTACAACTGCAACTGTATTAGCTCAAGCTATTGTACAAGAAGGTTTAAAAAATGTTGCTGCGGGTGCAAATCCTATGGATTTAAAACGTGGTATTGATAAAGCCGTTATTGCAATTACTGAAGATTTAGCTAAACAAGCTAAAGAAGTTGGTGATTCATCAGAAAAAATACAACAAGTAGCTTCTATCTCTGCTAATAATGATAAAGTTATTGGAGATTTAATTGCAACTGCTTTTACTAAAGTTGGTAAAGAAGGTGTAATTACTGTTGAAGAAGCTAAAGGAATGGAAACTTATGTTGACGTTGTGGAAGGTATGCAATTCGATAGAGGTTATTTATCGCCTTACTTTGTTACCGATGCTGATAAAATGATTGCTACTTTAGATAATCCTTATATCTTATTATTTGATAAAAAGATTTCTAACTTACAAGAAATTCTTCCAATATTAGAGCCTGTTTCTCAAGCTGGAAGACCTTTATTAATTATTGCTGAAGATGTTGACGGACAAGCATTAGCTACTTTAGTAGTTAATAAATTACGTGGTGGTTTAAAAATTGCTGCTGTAAAAGCTCCTGGTTTTGGTGATCGTAGAAAAGCAATGTTAGAAGATATTGCTATCTTAACTGGTGGAACTGTTATTTCTGAAGAAAGAGGTTTCTCTTTAGAAAATGCTACTTTAGATTTATTAGGTACTGCTGAAACAGTTACTATTGATAAAGATAATACTACTGTTGTTAATGGTGCTGGTGATGATACACAAATTAAAGCACGTGTAAATCAAGTTAAAGCTCAAATTGAAACTACTACTTCTGATTACGATAAAGAAAAATTACAAGAACGTTTAGCTAAGTTAGCTGGTGGTGTTGCAGTTTTATATGTTGGTGCTGCTTCTGAAGTAGAAATGAAAGAAAAGAAAGATCGTGTTGATGATGCTTTACATGCAACTCGTGCTGCTGTAGAAGAAGGTATTGTTGCTGGTGGTGGTGTTGCTTTAGTTCGTGCTAAAAAAGTTTTAAAAGCTATTACAACTGAAAACTTAGACGAAACTACAGGTATACAAATTGTTTACAAAGCAATTGAAGCGCCTTTAAGAACTATTGTTGAAAATGCAGGTGGTGAAGGATCAGTTGTTATTAACAAAGTTTTAGAAGGTAAAAAAGGATTTGGTTATGATGCTAAATCTGAAGCTTATGTTGATATGCTTGAAGCTGGTATTATTGACCCTAAAAAAGTAACTCGTGTTGCTTTAGAAAATGCAGCATCTGTTGCAGGGATGATTTTAACTACCGAATGTGCTTTAATTGATATTAAAGAAGAAGCTGCTGCTATGCCTCCAATGGGTGGTGGTATGCCAGGAATGATGTAATAATTAACATCAGTATAAAATAAATTTAAAAACCCTCTTGATTATTTTATCAAGAGGGTTTCTTTTTATATTTAATATCTAAATTATTTTAGTTTAGCAGAAAATACCTAGCCCCGATTGAAGCATCTGTTTGAGCTCTTTTTTTGATTTTTCTTCAAAAAAAAGCGAGTGCGGAAAGCGGGAAATAGCTTCTAATAAAAAATTTATATTTTACGAGCAACAACATAATCAATCATTAATTTTAATGAGTTTTTATATTCTGATTCTGGAAAATTTTCAAGTATTGCCAAGGCTTTATTTTTATAACCGTGCATTTTAGCTGTGGCATATTCTAAACCGCCATTATTATTTACAAAAGTGATGACTTCTTTTACTCGTTTTTTATTAGTGTTATGCTTTTTAACCGAATTAATCAACCATGATTTATCTTTTTTAGAACAGTTATTTAAAGTATAAATTAAGGGAAGCGTCATTTTTTGTTCTTTAATATCGATTCCTGTCGGTTTTCCTATTTTTTCTTCGGTATAATCAAACAAATCATCTTTAATTTGAAAAGCAATTCCAATATACTCTCCAAATTTTCGCATTTTTTGAACCGTTTCATTATTCGCTCCTACGGATGCAGCGCCAATTCCGCAACAAGCAGCAATTAAAGTAGCGGTTTTTTGACGAATAATATCAAAATAAATTTCTTCAGTAATATCTAATTTTCTTGCTTTTTCTATTTGAAGTAACTCTCCTTCGCTCATTTCACGAACAGCGATGGAAATCAATTTTAAAATATCAAAATCTTCATTATCAATAGAAAGTAATAATCCTTTTGATAATAAAAAATCACCAACTAAAACGGCAATTTTATTTTTCCAAAGGGCATTAACCGAGAAAAATCCACGGCGACGATTACTATCATCTACCACATCATCATGTACCAAAGTTGCCGTATGAATTAATTCGACAACAGATGCACCTCTGTAAGTTCGTTCATCAAATCCACCATCAGAAACCATTTTAGCTACCAAAAAAACAAACATCGGACGCATTTGTTTTCCTTTTCTTCTAACTATATAATAGGTAATTCTATTCAATAAAGGAACTTTTGATAACATGGAATCTTTGAACTTTTTTTCAAAAAGTTCCATTTCATTTTGAATAGGAAGTTTAATTTGTTCTACTGGCTTCAATGTTCAACAAAAAAATTAATTTAAAAGTAAAAGTACTAGATTAATAATAATAAAAACAATAATTTCACAGTCAATAATTTATTTTTTTTATTACTAAAACGCTATGAATAAAGCTTTAAACTTCTTACTTATTTTTTTAATCTATCAAAATGTAGTTTTTTCTCAAAAAACAATGCTTTGGAGAGATGTTGATATTCAAAAATTTGGAAAAGAAACTATTTACAAGAATTTAAAAGGCGAAAAATTAACAGGATTATTTAAAATAGCAGACCGTAATGGTGCTTATTCTAAAGTTACATTTTCAGATGGTTTAATTTCAAATTCAAAATTTAATTACGATTCTGATGGCGTTTTATATTCAAAAATAAACTACAAAAACAGCCTTAAAAATGGTGACTTTACGGTTTATTATACTGATGAATCAATCAAAAGAAAGGGTTCTTATATTGCTGGAAAAAAAAATGGAAAATGGAGTACCTATAATAAAGAAGGTGATGAAATTGCGGTAGAAAATTATAAAAATGATGTTAAAAACGGGCTGTTTTGGGAACATTCTAAATCTAGAATAAATCAAGATAAAATTGTTGTAACTCAAAAAGAATATAAAAATGGACTACCTAAAGGAACATGGTTTTCTAAAGATAATGGAAAACTTATTTGGGAGAAGAAATTTATAGCACCTAAAACATATACGCTAAAAAACTATCATAAAAATGGTACTATTAAAAACCGTAAAGAATATAAAAATGATGAATATTTTGGGCATTGGTTTCAAAAAAATGAAGAAGGTGATTTAAAATGGGAAAAGGAATATTACTCAAATAACGATTATACTGAAAAAAGATACCATTGAAAATAACAGGTTGCAATATCAAAAAAACTATAAAAATGGGCGTATTGATGGTGAATTAGTTACCTATAATAAAGAAGGTGAAAAAACAAAATCAGAATTTTATAAAAACAATAAAAAACATGGTAAGTGGTTTAGACAATATAGTTATGGGAATATTATACTAGAAGAGTATAATGAAGGAAAACCTGCTGGTAAATGGCTTAAAAAAGATAAAAACGGGAATACTTTTTTTGAAAAATCATATTCAAATCCAGGAAAATATAGTTATAAGAAATATCATATCAATGGAAATATTAAAGAAGCTGGAACATACAATAAAGGCAAATTAAATAGCGATTATTTTAAATATAACTTAAATAAAGTACTTTTAGTAAAACGATTCTATGAACATGGAAAACTGATTGATTCAGAATTGTATTTTGAAAATGGAAATAAAAAAGAAATAATCAAAAGAATTGGAAAGTCAGACAATGCAACTGTTGAAATATATAACAAAGATGGTTTTTTAATTAAAAAAGGTACATATTTAAAAAAATACAAAAATGGGTTATGGAAGTTTTTTGAACCTAAAAAAGGACGTTTAGTAGAGGAAATAACATATGCTAACAACTCTAAACACGGACTTTACAAAAAATATAACGCTGCTAATATCATTTCAATAAAAGGTAATTACATCAATAATAACAAAGATGGTGTTTGGAAATATTACGATTTAGCAGGTAGTATAAAAAAAGAAATTGTTTATCAATTAGGTAAAAAAATATCGACTAAAACTTTTGATTAAAATAAAAAACGTCTTATTATTATAAATAACAAGACGTTTTTTTGTGAAATTTCTATAAAAAAATTACTACGATTTATTAGCTAATTGACCACAAGCAGCATCAATATCTTTTCCTCGTGAACGACGAACGTTTACTGTAATATCGTGCATTTCTAAATTTGAAATATAATTATTGATAGCCTCAGGACTTGCCTGTTTAAATTCAGGGTCGCCAATAGGATTATATTCAATTAAATTTACCTTACAAGGCACGTGTTTACAAAACTGGATTAAAGCATTAATGTCTTCTTTTTTATCATTAAGACCACCCCAAACAACGTACTCATAAGTAATCATTCTTTCTGTTTTCTCATACCAATATTCTAAAGCTTCTTTTAAATCTTTTAAAGGAAACGTCGCATTAAAAGGCATAATTGAAGTACGAACCTCATCAATAGCTGAATGCAAAGAAACTGCTAAATTGAATTTTACTTCGTCATCAGCCATTTTCTTTATTATTTTTGGTACTCCTGATGTAGAAACCGTAATACGCTTAGGAGACATTCCTAAACCTTCTGGAGATGTAATTTTTTCTATTGATTTAATTACATTGTTGTAATTCATTAAAGGTTCTCCCATCCCCATAAAAACAACATTCGAAAGTTTTTTATTGTAATAAAGTAAACTTTCTTTATTGATAGCTGCTACCTGATCAAAAATTTCATCAGGATTTAAATTACGCATTCTTTTTAAACGTGATGTTGCACAGAATCTACAATCTAAACTACAACCTACTTGACTAGAAACACAAGCCGTAGTTCTAGTTTTTGTTGGTATTAAAACCGATTCTACCACTAAACCATCGTGTAAACGCACCGCATTTTTTACAGTTCCATCTTTACTACGTTGCATTGTATCAACCTGAATATGATTAATTACAAAGTTTTCATCTAACATTTGACGTGTACCTTTCGATAAACTAGTCATATCATCAAACGAATGTGCCGATTTACTCCACAACCACTCGTATACTTGATTTCCTCTAAATGCTTTATCTCCATTGCTTACAAAAAAATCACGAAGTTCTTCTTTTGATAATGCGCGTATGTCTTTTTTCTTAACTTCCATCGGGTACAAAAATACAAAAAACCTCACAAGTATCCTTGTGAGGTTTTGTTATTAATATTATGCTATTTTTATAAAATTAACATCGCATCTCCATACGAGTGAAATTTATATTTTTCTTTAATTGCTTCTTGGTAAGCTTCCATCATAAAATCATGACCAGCAAATGCTGAAACTGTCATCATTAAAGTAGATTTTGGTGAATGAAAATTTGTAACCATACAATTTGCAACACTAAAATCAAATGGAGGAAAGATAAATTTATTTGTCCATCCTTCAAATTCTTTTAATTTTCTTTTAGATGTAATTGAAGATTCTACAGTTCTCATTACGGTAGTACCAACGGCACAAACTCTTTTCTTCTTTGCTATGGCATTGTTTACCATATCTGCAGTTTCTTGAGTTACCTTGATTTTTTCAGAATCCATTTTATGTTTCGATAAATCTTCTACCTCAACTGGATTGAAAGTACCTAAACCAATATGTAAAGTTATTTCGGCAAAATCAACACCTTTAATTTCTAAACGTTTCATTAAATGTTTAGAAAAGTGTAAACCTGCTGCTGGAGCTGCTACTGCACCTTCATTTTTTGCAAAAATTGTTTGGTAACGATCTTCATCAGATGCCTCAACTTCACGCTTAATATACTTAGGTAATGGAGTTTCACCTAACTTTACTAATTTTTCTCTAAACTCTTCGTAAGGTCCATCATATAAAAAACGTAATGTTCTACCACGTGATGTTGTATTATCAATAACCTCAGCAACTAAACTTTCATCGTCTCCGAAGAACAATTTGTTACCTATTCTGATTTTCCTTGCAGGATCAACTAAAACATCCCACAAACGGTTTTCAGCATTTAGTTCACGTAGTAAAAACACTTCAATAAGAGCACCAGTTTTTTCTTTATTCCCGTACATACGAGCAGGAAAAACCTTTGTATTATTTAACATTAGCACATCTCCTTCATCAAAATAATTGATTAAATCTTTAAACAATTTATGTTCAATTTTTTGAGTATCTCTATGTAACACCATTAAACGTGCTTCATCTCTATGCTCTGAAGGATATTCTGCTAATAACTCTTCTGGTAATTCAAAACTAAAATTTGATAATTTCATTTATATTTTTTTCTTACTTGGCAAATATACAATTTCGAGATAGGCCTTGTCAAGTGATTTGCCTTTTATTTTTGTTTAATCGTTTCTAAACCTACTTGTTGCATATCCTTCCAAAAATTTCGGTACGATTTACTAACCACTTCTGCATCTGAAATAATAATAGTAGTTTTTAATGCTAAAGGAGCAAAAGCCATTGCCATTCTATGGTCATTATATGTAGTAATTGCAATATTTTTATTGATACTATTAGCAACCTTTAAATGTAAACTTTGGTTAGTAATACTAATATTTGCACCTAATTTAATTAACTCTTCTTTTAATGCCTCTAACCTATCTGTTTCTTTTATTTTTAAGGTATGAAGCCCTGTTAAATCACAAGCAACTCCTAATCCAAAACAAGTAACAACAATGGTTTGCGCAATATCTGGAGCATTTTTTAAATTTTCTGTTAAAATAGCAGTACTATGCTTTTCTTCTTTAGATAAAACAATCGTATTCTCTTTAAAAGTAGTTGTTACACCAAAATGTTTATAAATAGTAGCCAAACAATTATCTCCTTGTAAGCTATCTTTTTTATAAGCTGTTAATTCTACTGTAGCACCTACTTTACTCAACGCTATTAACGAATAAAAATAAGAAGCAGAACTCCAATCAGATTCAACAACTATATTTTGAGGTACAACATTTTCTAAAGCTTCAATTTTTATACTATTTTTGATAAAAGTAGCCGAAACACCTATTTGATGCAATAAAGATAACGTCATTTCAATATATGGTACAGAAGTAACAATACCTTTTAAATCAATTGCTAACCCATTTTTTAAACTAGGTGCAATTAACATTAAAGCCGAAATGTATTGACTACTTACATTACCATCAATAGAAACAGTGTCTTTTTCTATTTTTTTACCTGTAATTTTTATTGGAGGATATCCATCTTTTTCTAAATATTCAATATCTGCACCTAAATCACGAAGTGCATCAACTAAAATTTTAATAGGACGATTATGCATTCTCTCAGACCCTTGTAAAACTTTTGTTACGCCTTGTTGAGTTGCAAAAAAAGCAGTTAAAAAACGCATTGCAGTACCTGCATGACCAATATCTGCTATTTCATTATCAGAAGATAAAGCTTCTTGTAAATGATGTGTATCATCTGAATCTGATAAATTTTCAATATTTATATTCGAAAATAATTGTTGTAAAATTAACAATCTATTCGATTCACTTTTTGATCCAGAAATAATTACCTCTGAATTAATTGTTTTATTCCTACTGCTAGTCAGTTCTAAGTTCATTATTATATAATTTTGAAAAAATACTATTTATTTTGTTTTTTTATTTACTACATAAATAGCATATAAAACACTAACTGTTATTTTAGTTAACCAAAACCGAATCCATTTATCTTCTGAAAAATTGATATTATGTACCGTTTCAAAATCTCCAGAAAACAAGGCACTTCCACTATTTACTAATAATGAAAATATTGTTACAAAAATTAAAAATGGTACACTTACTTTAAGTACATTAACCCAAAAACTTGCTTTTTGTATATTTTTAGTAAAACTCATTTATTTTAATTTTTCGTTATTGTGATGACGATCATGATCACGCTTTGTTTTTATATCTAATTTTTTATCAAAAGCATCTTGTAAGTTAATACCTGTTTGATTAGCCAAACATAATACCACAAACATCACATCTGCCAATTCTTCTCCTAAATCTTTATTTTTGTCACTCTCTTTTTCGCTTTGTTCTCCATAACGACGTGCAATAATTCGTGCAACCTCTCCTACTTCTTCCGTTAATTGTGCCATGTTTGTTAATTCATTAAAATAACGAACTCCATGCTTTTTAATCCAATTATCTACTTCTTTTTGGGCGTCTTGTATATTCATTTTTACGTTGGTCATTTAAAACTTCAAATATAAATATTTCTTTTGGGCTACGTAATTCGCCAAGGCGGATTTTTTCTAATCTCATCAGCTTTAAACAAAAAAGTGCATTTTTGTCAGGATATAACAATTCAAAGCAGTTAAACTTTATTTTATTTCTTTTTGAATCATTCTATTTAAAAGATAAAAGAAAAACAAACCTACTACAGCTATTGAAATAATAACCCACCATGTGATATCAAAACCATAATTATCGATTAAACGCATTCCTGAATTATGCCCAAAAATATGTGCTAAAGAAAATGCAATGCTATAATACGCCATATATTCTCCTTGATTTCCTTTCTTTGATCGTTCCATTACAAAAGCATTTGAAAACGGAAAAGCTATCATTTCACCAATAGTCATAAAAAACATTCCTACAATTAAAATACCGCTCCATCCTGTTAAGTTTAAAACTAAAAAGCTAATTGCCGTTAAAAATAAACCGACAAAGATCAAACATTCTTTACTATATTTACTTTCTTCTAACCACTTAATTAAAGGCATTTCTAGTGCAAAAATAATAAAACCATTCATTGCCATTAATAACCCAATTTCTAATTCTGATAAATGATGAGCAACTTTATAATACAATGGTATAGTCGAAAATAACTGTAAAAATATAAATCCGAAAATAAACATCCCTATAAAAAATATCCAAAAAGCTTTATCAGAAAATACAGAAACAGGGTTTTCAACTTTTACTATTTCTGATGCTCTTGCTTTTTTAGGATTCAATACTTTTACTAATAAAAAAGTTGCTAAAACACACGTAATTCCGTCTACCCAAAACAATCCATTATAACTTAAACTAGTAATAATTAAACCTCCAAGTGCAGGACCTGCCGAAAATCCTAAATTAATTGCTAAACGAATTAAAGTTACCGAACGTGTACTATTTTCTGGCTTACTATAAGCACTTAAAGCGACAAACATTGCTGGTCGAAAAGTATCTGCAACTAGCATTACTAAAAAAATCCCAATACAAAACCCATAAAAAGTAGAAACAAATTGTAAAGCGATAAATAATAAACCTGTTAAAAACAGACTCACTTTCATCACTTTATAAAATCCTATTTTATCGGTTAATTTCCCGCCCAACCAAGATCCAATAACAGATCCTAATCCAAAACAAGTCATTATCCAACCTACATCTTTTAAACTAAAATTTAAATCTTTAGTTAAATACAATGATAAAAAAGGAATCACCATCGTTCCCGCTCTATTTATCAAGGTTATTAAAGCTAACCACCAAACTTCTTTCGAAAGTCCTTTAAAAGTAGCTAGATAATTAAAATATAGTTTTTTCATAAGTTCTAGTTCTAGTTTTATTTTGAATTTGATATAAAAATAAAAAGTCCGACTGTGAAGTCGGACTTTTTATAATTGATATATTTTATACTTAAATAATCATAATACATAAACAGCCCGAGTTATACCGTATCTTACGGTTAACCAGCATTGCTTATAAGTATTAAAAATTGTCATTTTTTTGTATTGAAGTGTAAATCTATAAAAAAAAGAACTATGTTTTACATTTATCAATAACTTAGTTTGTTTTTATACTCATTCTAAACAAACATAAAACACAACAAAAAGATGCTTTAACACCTTTTACAGGTATAAAAACACCTTTCAACTTATATTTAATATTTTTTTTAAGTTGTTATGCTATCTTTAACTTGTAAATGAAACATAAAGTAAATTTCGACAAACAGACAGAAATCACTAAAAAGAAACATTTATAGTAAAAAGCTTAAAAAGAAGTAAAACACCAATATTAAAAATTATTACTATATGCTTATAATTTTACCAGAAAATAAATTTACCGACTAACTTAAGATTTTATACAAAATAGGCTTACTTGGCGTAGCATCATTTTCAAAAGGCGCTATCATTAAGTTTAAAAAGTAAGTACCATCTTTTATTGAATCTTCTACATAAATAAACTCTGTTATAGTTGCATCAAAACGAATTTCACTTGCTGTATTCCAAAAAGCATTATGAGATACTAACTTTCCTTCATCCTTTTCTTTATCTACCGAAGGTAAATCGATTAATAAATGCTTAATATTTTTTTCTTTCAGATAAACAACTCCTTCTTCTAATAAATATGGCGGATTTGTATTTGAATACCTACCTCTTAGTTTTTTATCAGAATTTGGTAATGTTCTAATAACAACGGCTTCTGATTGCTTGTTTTTTAATACAAGTTCTAATTGTTCTTTTGTTATTACTAAATCTCCGTTTTCTAATTTCTTCGGATAAATGCTTATCACCTCAGCCAAAAAGAAAAACTTATTTAAATTTTTATTGATAGAATGCACTTTTTTAGTGATATGCCCAACACATTCGGTGTGTGTTATGTGCGAATGTGGATTAAAAGAAATCATATTAAAATTAACCGCTGCACCTTGCGCTACACTACCTACCCAATCATCTAATTTAACAGGAGTTATTTTTGGGTCATCAATATACCAAGCATTTACACTTTCTTTTGATACATCAATTGCAATTGAAATATCTAAAGGATTCGCTAAATCTATTTTATATTTTTCTGAATTATGATGTATTTCTGCAATCATACTTTTTATTTTATTCTAAATAATTCTGAAGCTAAACCATCTGCTAAAAACTTTCCTTTAGGAGTAGTTTTTAAAGTATTATTTGCAATGATTAATAATCCTTCGGATATAAATTTTTCTGATGATTTTAATAAATCATCTTTAAAACATACTTTAAAATTTGCTTGAATTTCAGCTAATGAAACGCCCCAAATAGTTCGTAAACCTGTCATTAAATATTCATTAAACTGGTCTTCTTCCGATAATTTTTCTTGTTCATTCGGAAGATTTCCTTCTTGTAATTCCTTTATATATTTTGCATTATTGGCCATATTCCAACTACGATGCGTTTTACTAAACGAATGTGCCGAAGGGCCTATTCCGATATATTTTTTACCCAACCAATACGAAGTATTATGTTTCGAAAAATAATTTAGCTTTCCAAAATTTGATATTTCGTAATGTACAAATCCGTTTTTAGCGGTTTCTGCTACTAAAATATCAAAATGTTCTTTGGCTTCTGTTTCGTCAGGTTCGGGATATTTTCCGTTTTTAACAAAACTATCTAAAACCGTTTTTGGCTCAACAGTTAAGGCGTAACTCGAAATATGATTTACACCAAAATCGAAAGCAATTTGCAAATTTTCTTTCCATCGCTCGTTACTCATATTCGGAACGCCATAAATTAAATCGACGGTAATATTATCAAAATAACGAGTTGCTATTGACAAACATTCTTTCGCTTCTTTTGAATTATGCGCACGATTCATACTTTTTAAATCTTCTTCAAAAAAAGATTGCACACCAATACTTAATCTGTTAATTGGCGAATTTGCGAGTTCTAAAATTTTTTCTTCGGATAAATCATCAGGATTTGCCTCTAGTGTAATTTCAGGATTTTCGATAACTTTATAATGCTGATAAATCGCATTTAATAAACTTGTTATTTCTTCGGATGATAATAATGATGGAGTTCCGCCACCAAAATAAATAGTTTCAATTATTTCGTTTTGTAATTCTTTTTTTCGGATTTCTAATTCTGTTATTAAACACGAAATTAGCTCGTCTTTCTTTTTTAAAGAAGTCGAAAAATGAAAATCGCAATAAAAACACGCTTGCTTACAAAATGGTATGTGTATGTAGATTCCTGCCAAATTAGTTTATTAATTTTTTGTCGTTTTTATCTATTTTATACCAATAAATAAATTGTTCTACGTTTTCTACTTCTGATGGTCTATGATCATGTGACAAAGAATATCTATATTTATTATCTCCTACTCTTTCTATTAATTCAGGATTAAATTTTTCTATTTTTTTATAAATAGAATCTACATTAATTAACGTTTTTATATACTCATAATTAGTTTCTTCTAAATTTCCAAAATATTCATTACTCCAAAAACCAGGAAAATTCCTTATCAATTTCAATATATTATCAAAATCATTCGTTTGATTATCAATATATTTATCAAATGATTTTTCATCATTTTCTTTCCATAAAGACATAATCATTTTATAATGTAAATGTTTTTTTGTTAAATCATTAAAGAAAGGAGTAGGTTTATTTATATATTCTTCTTTTGCTTTGCTTACAATTAATCTATCTAATTGTTTTCTAACATCAATTTTTAAATTTATGGTTCTAGTAAAATAACATAATTGATGAATAGTTAGTTTTTTCGCTAATTGTATTATTTTCTCTTTATCAATACTACTTTTATCTAAATTAGATGCGATTAGCTCTATCACCCTTAGTTTATAAGTCAACCCAAAATAATCCTTTTCACTTTCGGGTATTATATCTAAATTTGAAAATAAAAAGTCATAAAAAAATTCTTGATTTGACTTTTTTTCATTTATTAAATCTTCTATAACACTGTAAAAACGATGGATTTCTAAATCATCCTTATCTCTTAAATCAATAAGATTTGCTTTTAACTCAACTTCATTTTCATCAATTATATTTTGAAGTATCTCTTGATTTTTCACGTTAGAAAATTTTCTTTCCATGTGATAAGAAAAATATTTATCAAAGTGATTAGGATGATTAATTTTTAAATGAAATTTTGAAATTTCAATAGCATTTTCACCATTATTAGATTCTATCTTCGATGTAAATTTATGCTCTGGAAATAACCTTTCTACAATTTTATTGGAATGCTCGTTAAATATTTCATCTTTATTTAAAATACTTGTAGAATACTTAATTATATTACTATTACTAATTAATTTTTCTTCTATATTAGATGAATTATATTTTTTTATAACATCAAAAACATCTGTATATTTTACCTTCAAATACTCAATCCAAAATAAATCTCTTAGATTAACATCTTCCCCAATAGCAAAAGCACTTACAAAAAAACTATTAAGAACTCGTATTATTTCTCTACCATTATTAAAATACTCAGATGCATGAATATAACTTATATCCTTAATTTCTTCTATTCTATTAGAAAACCCCAAATTATTGATTACTTCTTCAAGTTTTATCTTAAAAAAATGTTTAAAATCTGCTGATTCAATTTTTGGTAAATGAATTGGAATATTAATAATTTTTTCTAAAAATAATTTTCCATCATCACTTGTTTCTCCATAACGTTGCCCTATTGCTTTTGCAACATGATTTTCATCTAAAGCAACAACATATACAAAATTATCAAAATTCGCATTTAATTTTATCAGCTTTAAAATAGTATATATTTCATCTTTATCAAGGCGATCAATATCATCAATAAATACAACTATTTTATATTTAGAAGCCTTTAATTTATCATTTATATTTTGAATTAAAGATTCTAATGTAACTTCTTTCCCTATAAAGTCTTCGCCTAAAGCTTTCATTATTTCGCTAACATCAAATGTAGCTCCCGCTTTATTTGATGAAAACCCTACAGATGCAGAAAGCTTAACGGCTTTTGTATATCTACTGTATTTTATAAGTTGTTTTCCTATTTTTTGAAGTGTAGTATCTTTATTAACAAACATCATTTTAGAAAGTCCATCAAAAAAATCAAAAAGCATTTCTTCTTCGGTGCTATATCTCCAAGGATTAAAATGATATTTTAAAATACGTTTTTGTCCTTCTTCTTTTTTTCCTAAATCAATTTCATCCTTAATTAAATTTAGAAATGATGTTTTTCCTTCTCCCCATTTTCCATAAATCCCGATAGTTAAAGCCTCTGAATTATTGGAATTATTTTGAATTATCTTTTGAACCTTTTTAGCATAATGTTCAAAATTAAAAAGGTCTACTCCGTTATTTTTTGAAATCGGGGAATTACTAATCATAATTTAATTACTTTTTAACGCGTTTTTCATTTTGCTTTACAAACGATGCCCAGCCTGTATAATTTTTACCGCCAATAACTTTCCCTGAATTATAATGATGACAAACCGCAGCCGCTAAACCATCAGTAGCATCTAGGTTTTTCGGCAAAGTTTTTAAGTTTAATAACGATTTTAACATCAAAGCAACTTGCTCTTTACTTGCTTTTCCGCTTCCAGTAATTGCCATTTTTATTTTCAAAGGCGCATATTCTGTTACGGGGATATCTCGTGATAATGCCGCCGCCATCGCTACACCTTGCGCACGACCTAATTTTAACATCGATTGTACATTTTTGCCAAAAAAAGGTGCTTCTAAAGCAATTTCATCAGGATGATACGTATCTATTAATTCAATAGTTCGTTCAAAAATTAACTTTAATTTGATATAATGATTGTCGTATTTTTTTAAAATCAACTCATTCATCTGAACAAATTCCATTTTTTTTCCTACAACTTTTATAATCCCAAACCCCATGATACTTGTACCTGGGTCAACACCTAATATTATTTTTTCTGTTTTCAAATTTTATGGCAATTTCTATAAATACAAAACTAATCAATTATTATTCGGCAAATTTATCCAACTTCTAATGATGTAAATTGAAATGTATTTCCATCAAACAACCCTTTATCCGATAGTTTTAACGATGGAATTACTAACAATGCCATAAACGATAAACTCATATAAGGCGCTCTTAATTTACTCCCCATTTGTTTTGCCATCGTATCTAATTTGGCATACGATTCACCAATTTCTACTGCCGATTTATCCGACATAATTCCTGCTACTGGTAATGAAACTATTTTTTCTTCGGATGCGGTTACCGCACAAATTCCGCCTTTATTTTCGATTAATAAATTCACTGCCTTGCAAATAGCTTCATCAGAAACACCGATAGCAATAATATTATGAGAATCATGCCCTACTGAACTTGCAATTGTGCCTTCTTTTAATCCGAAATTTTTTATAAATGCTATGGAAGGTTTTGCATTTTTATAACGATTTACCACCGTCATTTTTAACACATCATTTTGAGTATTTGACACTAAATTTCCATCTTTAATTAACGAATTTGCTTCAATTTGATTGGTTACCAATTCGCCATCTAAAGCCTCAATAACTCTAATTTTTTCTGCGGATGATTTAAACTCAAAATCAGCAATGCTTTTTTTATCAGTATTAAAATTATTCAATACCTCAAAAGCTACTGATTTTACAAATGATTTTCCGTTTTCAGCAACTAATTCACCATTTATAAAGGTTTTTAAAACTTTGAAATTCTTTAAATTTTCAACAACAATAAAATCGGCATCATCATCTTTTTGTAATAAACCGACATCTAAATTATAATGTTTTACAGGATTTACACAAGCAACTTTTAATACTTTAAAAACATCGATTCCTTTTGAAACGGCACGTTTACACAATTCATTTATATGTCCTATTAATAAATCATCAGGATGTTTATCATCAGAACAAAACATCATATTATCAAAATGATTTGGTAATAAATCAATTAAAGCATCAAAGTTTTTAGCTGCACTTCCTTCTCTAATAATTACTTTCATTCCTTTTTGAAGTTTTTCTAAAGCTTCATCATAAGAAAAACATTCGTGGTCGGTTGTAATTCCTGCGGAAATATATTTTGAAATATCATCGCCTCGCAAAGCTGGAGCGTGTCCGTCGATGGGTTTGTTATTATTTTTTGCATGTTGAATTTTTTTCAAAACCTCAGCATCGTCAAATAACACGCCTGGATAATTCATCATTTCAGCTAAATATTTGATATCTGGATTTTCCATCATCAATTTAATATCTTCTGAATTAATAACAGCACCAGCACTTTCAAAAGATGTTGCTGGTACACAACTTGGCGCTCCAAAATTAAATTTAAACGGAACTTTTTTTCCGTTTTCAATCATAAAATTAACTCCTTTTACACCTAATACATTTGCTATTTCATGCGGATCAGAAACTGTTGCAACTGTACCATGTGTCACTGCAATTTTTGCAAATTCAGAAGGAACTAACATCGAGCTTTCAATATGAATATGAGCATCTACAAAACCAGGTAAAATATAATTTTCTATAGAATGATTTACTTCTATAATATTTTTTATTTTTCCGTTTTCAACCTCAACAGCTCCTTTATAAATTCGTTTATTTTCTATATCTACAATATTTCCTTTTATAATCATGCTAGTTATTTTGAAGTAACAAAAATAAGTGGTATTTGTACATAAAAAAAGCATCCTTTCGGATGCTTTTATATATTATTTTATTGCTTATTATTTAACAGTTGGTGGTCCACCTGCTAAAATTTCATCATTTGCATTTTCTTCAAACTGTTTGAAGTTAGCTCTAAATGAATCTGCTAATTTGTGTGCTGTTTTATAATATTCTTCATCATTATCCCAAGCTTTACGTTGGCTTAATAATTCAGTAGGAACTCCAGGACATTGTCTTGGTTGTGCTAAACCAAATACAGAATGTATATGGTAATTTTCTTTATTAACTTCACCTAATTCACCATTTAATGCTGCGTTAATCATAGCACGAGTGTATTTAAGTTTCATTCTATGACCAACTCCATAAGGACCTGCAGTCCATCCAGTGTTTATCAACCAAACGTTTACATCAGCTGCTTTCATTTTTTCGCTTAACATTTCTGCATAACGAGTTGGGTGTAATGGCATAAATGGTGCTCCAAAACAAGCAGAAAAACTTGGTAATGGCTCAGTAACACCTGCTTCAGTACCAGCAACTTTTGCTGTATAACCTGAAATAAAGTGATACGCTGCCTGACCTGGTGTTAACTTAGATATTGGAGGCAATACACCAAAAGCATCAGCCGTTAAGAAAAATATATTCTTAGGGTTTTTACCTGTTGATGGTGTTTGAATATTTTCAATATGATGTATTGGGTAACTTACACGTGTATTTTGTGTAATAGATGTATCATTAAAATCTACATCACCTTTAGCATCTGTAACTATATTTTCAAGAATTGCTCCTCTTTTAATAGCTGCATAAATTTCTGGCTCTTTATCTTTAGATAAATCAATTACTTTAGCGTAACAACCACCTTCAAAGTTAAATACAGTATTTTCTGAAGTCCAACCATGTTCATCATCACCAATCAAACTACGATTAGGATCTGTAGATAAGGTTGTTTTTCCAGTTCCTGATAATCCGAAGAAAATAGCAGTATCACCTTCTTTACCAACATTTGCAGAACAGTGCATTGGTAACGTGTTTTTAAACACAGGTAAGATAAAGTTTAAAGCAGAAAAAATTCCTTTTTTAATTTCACCAGTATAACCAGTTCCACCAATTAAAGCGATTTTTTTCTCGAAGTTTAAAATAGCAAAGTTGTGCTGACGTGTTCCGTCAACCTCAGGATCTGCCATAAAACCTGGTGCATTAATTACAGTCCATTCTGGAGAAAAACCTTTTAATTGTTCTGCAGTTGGGCGTAAAAACATGTTATAAGCAAACATGTTACTCCAAGGATATTCGTTTACTACTCTAATATTTAACTTATAATCTTCATCTGCACACGCATAGCTATCACGTACAAAAACTTCTTTTTCAGAAAGATAATTAGTTACTTTATCATAAAGTTTGTCAAATTTTGCTGAATCGAAAGGTAGATTTATATCTCCCCACCAAATTTCATCTTTAGTAATATCGTCTTTAACGATAAAACGATCCATTGGTGAACGTCCAGTAAATTCTCCTGTTTTTACAGCTAATGCTCCAGAACTAGTGTTTTCTCCTTGTTCTTTTTCAATAGTTATATCGTGTAATTCGTCTGATGTTAATTGATAACGAACCGTAGCATCCTTAATTCCTAAGTTTTCTATCGATATCGTTTTTGCATCAAGATTTGTCATCTTAAAATAATTTAGTTGTGTTAAGTTGATACAAAAATAGTCCTTTTTGGCTAAACTGATTAATCATTGAAAAACTTTATCAATTATTATTCTGATTTAAGAGCCTTTTTCACAAACTGAAAAGTCATTAAAACCCAAGCTATTATTAGTAAAACACCACCTAAAGGAGTAATAAACCAAATTGATTTAACTGGCACTTCAAATAAGTATATTGCATAAATTGAACCTGAAAAAAGCAATATTCCTAATATTAACAGCAAACTAATGCTATTTTTTTGCTTAATATTAAACTCTTTAAACGTATTTACAAAAAGTAATACCAAGACATGTAAAAACTGATATCGTACTGCAGTTTCAAAACTTTGTAGGGCTTCTGCACTTAATTTTCCTTTTAAAGAATGAGCTCCAAAAGCCCCTAAAATGACTGCAATAACTCCTAATACGGATGTAATTGTTAAATTTTTATACATTTTTAACGATTTTGTTTAATTCTAAACTTTATTTTAACGATATTGTGGCTTTAAATAGAAAAACAACAAAAGTACATTATATATGAGAAAAATATTAATTATTGGCGCTGGTAGATCTTGTTCATCTCTTATAAAATATTTACTAGACAAATCAACAACAGAAAATTTACAAATAACTATTGGTGATGTTTCGCTAAAAAATGCAGAAGCAATTATTGATCATCAGTTGAAAATGCAACAGCAATACAATTAGATGTTTTTAATACAGATGAACGTATTACTGCAATTAAAAATGCTGATATCGTTATTTCAATGCTACCTGCTCGTTTCCATATAGAAGTAGCAAAAGATTGTGTTACCTACGGAAAACACATGGTAACGGCTTCTTATATTTCTGATGAAATGAAAGCCTTAGATGCTGATGTAAAAGCAAAAGGTTTGGTATTTATGAACGAAATTGGTTTAGATCCAGGAATCGATCATATGAGCGCAATGCAAATTATCGATAAAATTCATGATCAAGGTGCTAAAATGTTACTTTTTGAATCGTTTACTGGTGGATTAGTTGCACCAGAAAGTGATACTAATTTATGGAATTACAAATTTACTTGGAATCCTAGAAATGTTGTTTTAGCAGGACAAGGAGGCGCTGCTATGTTTATTCAAGAAAATACTTATAAATACATACCTTATCACAAACTTTTTAGAAGAACCGAATTTTTAACCATTGATGGTTATGGTCAATTTGAAGGATATGCAAACCGTGATTCTTTACAATATAGAAGTATCTATAATTTAGAAAACATACCAACCATGTACCGTGGTACTATTAGAAAAGTTGGTTTTTCAAGAGCTTGGAATGTATTTGTTCAATTAGGAATGACAGATGATTCTTATACTATTGAAAATTCTGAAAACTTAAGTTATCGTGATTTTACAAATTTATTTTTAGCCTACTCTCCTAGTAATTCAGTAGAATTAAAATTTCGTTCTTACTTAAATATACAGCAAGACGATATGATGTGGGATAAATTTTTAGAGTTAGATATTTTTAATCCGAATAAAAAAATAGGTTTAAAAAATGCAACGCCTGCTCAAATTCTTCAAAAAATACTTTCAGAAAAATGGACACTTCAAGCCGATGATAAAGATATGATTGTTATGCATCATAAATTTGGATATGAATATGACAATGAAAAACATCAAATAGAAAGTAGTATGGTTATTAAAGGTGATGACCAAACTTATACTGCTATGGCAAAAACGGTAGGGTTACCTGTAGCAATGGCAACTTTACGTATTTTAAATGGTGATATTACCACGCCTGGAGTACAATTACCTATTTTAAAAGAAGTTTATGAACCTATTTTAAAAGAACTAGAAGAATACGGAATTACCTTTGTAGAAAAAGAAACTCCTTACTTAGGATACAACCCGAATACTATAAAAGAATAATTTTAGCCTTAAATTATACAAACACATTAAAGACATCAATAGAAATGATGTCTTTTTTGATATATAAAATCGTAAATTCTTTTAAAACAACTAGTAAAAATATAACATACACTTAATAATTTTTAAATATTAAAAAACTGATTTTTATATTAAATCAGACTATATTTGAAGATTAAAATCCCTTAATTATAAATTAATGAAATTAAAATTAACACTAGCTTTTATTATTGTTTCAAGTTTTTACGCAAATGCTCAAAATTTTTTTATTGTCAAAAATCAAGATCTTTATGGTGTCGTAAATAATAAAGGTTTAGAGATTACACCTACAAAATACAATAGTATTGAACCATATAATAAAGTAAGAAAAGGATGGGCTAAAGTAAACCTTAAAAATAAAATTGGGTTTATTGATAAATTTGGTAAAGAAATTGTAGAAGCAGTTTATGATTCTATTGGAGAATTTGGTATCTACCAAAAAAAATGGGCACTGATAAAAGAAGAAGATAAATTAGGATTTATTGATAATAGTGGTCAAAAAGTAATAAATACCAAATTTGACGAAATTTATAATTTTGACCTATATAGAAGAGGTTGGGCTTTAGTTAAAATTAAAGATAAATTTGGTTTTATTAATAAAAAAGGAAATACAATTGTTAGAATAAAATATACCGAAATAGATCAGTTTGATAAATATAGAAAAGGTTGGGCTAGAGTTTCTATTGATAATATCAAATATGGTTTTATTGACAAATCTGGGAAAGAAATAATCCCCCCTATTTATGATAATATTGATTCTTTTATCAAGATAAAAGAATCTGAATAATAAAATTAATGTTATCTATCTTAAAAAATCATTTTACTGTAAAAAGTAAAATGATTTTTTTTGTAACTTTATTTTAATAGATTTATCAACTTTATGCTTTCAAAAAACCTTCAATTAAATTAGGTTCTTGTGTTGTTTTTGGGACTTTAAAATCGAAATAATCATATAACGGAATCTCAAATCCTTTATAATTTAAGTAATTATTTAATGCCGTATTTAATCCTTGACTATATAAATGATGCTCTGCTCCTGTTGGATCTTCATGATATAAATCATTTTCGGCAAAACCTTTAAATTCTGGTCCTGTAATTTTAATTTCAAAAGCATCAGGATCTTTTCCTACAGGGCTATGACTCGTACAAGCAAACATATGCCAAAAAGCAGATTGAATACAATTATGTTGAAATAACTGACGTACAACTTCTAAAGAATCAATAGTTTCTTGATCGGTTTCGGTAGGAAATCCAAACATTAAGTAAGCATGAACCATAATATTTTCATCAGAAAAAGCTTTGGTTACTCTTGCTACTTGTCCAATATCTACACCTTTTTTCATTCTAGCAAGCAATCTGTCAGAAGCAACTTCTAAACCTCCTGTTACGGCAATACATCCTGATTTTGATAACAAAGAACAAAGTTCGGAAGTAAAAGTTTTTTCAAAACGAATATTTGTCCACCATGTAATATATACTTTTCTTTCTAATAATTTATTAGCTAAAGCTCTTAACATTTTTGGCGGAGCAGCTTCATCAACAAAATGAAAACCTGTAACACCTGTTTCTGATATTATTTTTTCAATTTTATTAACTAAATCATCAGCAGTTGTATTTTCATAATTACTGATATAATCTAATGTAACATCACAAAAAGAACATTGTTTCCAATAACATCCGTGGGAAATAGTTAGTTTATTCCACTTTCCATCTGACCACATTCTATGCATCGGATTCATTACATCTAAAAACGATAAATATTTATTTGTCGGCAAGCCGATATAACTCGGCGCAGGTAAGTTTTTATGATGAAATATAGTATTGGGAATTTTATTTGCATAAATAACCTCATTATTTTTACAGATATAAGTTCTTTCTAAAGCTTGTTCTGTTATTTTTCCATCTAAAAATTCTGTTATTTTTAATAATGGAGCTTCACCATCATCCAAAGTAATAAAATCTACAAAATTAAAAATTCTTGGATCAGATAAACGCCTTAATTCTGTATTACAATAACCGCCACCCACGGCTATTTTTATCTTTGGATATTGTTGTTTTATAAATTGAGCACATCGCAAAGCGGAAAATAAATTTCCTGGAAATGGCACAGTAAAACAAATTAAATCATACGATTCTTCTTTTATTTTTTCTTCTAAAAGATATAACATTTCATCTTCTATTAATGTTGTTTCATATTCAAGAAACTCATCAATAATGTCAAAACTAGAAGCCGATCTTCCTAATTGTTCAGCATAACGTGTAAATGAAAAAAACTCATCTACATTTGCATTTATAAAATCACCTAATTCCTCTATAAATAAAGTTGCAATATGTTTTGCTTTGTCTAAAATCCCTAATTTTCCGAATTCGGTAGTTAAATCTTTGGCTAATTTTATACGTCTGTGTCCGTGAGGTAAAAAATCTTTATGTACTATTTGATAAGCAGCTGTAACTTCTTGCGCTCGCAAATAATTCATAACAGTATCCACTTTATCTATATAAGCTTGTTTTTGCTTTACTACCAAAGGAAAATCGGCATTGCCAAGCATTTCGGCTTGCTTAAAAATAGCATCTATAAATTCTTTGGAAAATACAGCTGTAAAAAGCTCTATACTTAAATCCATTTGCGTTGCTTTTACATCTTTAGAATTTAAAAACCCTTTGATATATGCAGTTGCAGGATATGCCGTATTTAATTGTGTAAAAGGTGGTGTTATTAAAAGTGTATTGATAGCCATAAATATAAATGAACTGCAAAGATACCATCTGATTTACGAATAGCTTGTAAAATTGTGTTTGCTTTTTAAGGTTGATAACTAAAAAAATTAATGTCATAAATGTTACATATTTATCTAATTATATGAATTAAATTTGTTTTAAAATTCACTTTTCGATGGAAGACATGCTATTTTACGACCGATTGCAGTTTGCATTTACAATCACGTTTCATTATATATTCCCACAATTAACCATGGGATTGTCTTTATTAATCGTTTATTTTAAGTGGAAATATTTAAGAAATAACATTGAAAAATATAATAATGCTGCAAAATTTTTAATGAAAATTTTTGCTATTAATTTTACCATGGGCGTAGTTACAGGAATTCCGATGGAATTTCAGTTTGGTACTAACTGGGCAAAGTTTTCAGAATTAACAGGTGGAATTATCGGGCAAACATTAGCTATGGAAGGCATGTTTTCCTTCTTTTTAGAATCTTCTTTTTTAGCTCTTTTTATTTTTGGTGAAAAACTAATGGGTCAGAAACTTCATTTTTTAACGGGTTTTTTAGTCTTTTTAGGTTCTTGGGCAAGTGGATGGTTTATTTTAGCTACCAACGCTTGGATGCAACATCCCGTAGGGCGTGAAGTTTTAGAAAACGGAAAATTTGTATTAGAAAATTTTGGTGATCTATTTACAAATCCGTGGTTATTACCTGCTTTTTTACACAATCAAGTTGCCTCAGTTACCACCTCTGCTTTTGTAGTGACAAGTATTGGTGCTTTTTATATTTTAAGAAATAAAAATTTAGAATACGGAAAATTATTTTTGAAAACAGGTGTTATTTTTGGTTTGATTGCTAGTTTAGTTTTAGCGTTCCCTACGGGAGATTGGAATGCCAAAAATGTAGCAAAATACCAACCTGCATCTTTTGCGGCAATGGAAGGGATTTTTAAAACCGAAGAAGCTGGTGCCGAAATTGTTTTAATCGGGCAACCAAATATGGTAGAAAAAAAACTCGATAATAAAATTGCTGTACCGAATGTTTTAAGTTTTTTAACCTATCAAGAATGGGACAAGCAAGTACCAGGGATGGATCAATTTAAAAAAGAAGAATTACCAGATAATATTCCTGCACTTTATTATTCGTATCATATTATGGTAGGTTTAGGAACGATTTTTATCGGAATTATGGGACTGGCAGTTTTCTTTTTATATCGAAAAAAATTATACACTTTTAAGCCGTTATTATGGGTTTTAATGTTCTTAGTTCCTTTTCCTTATATCGCAAATATTACGGGCTGGTACACTGCCGAACTAGGAAGACAACCTTATTTAGTCTATGGATTATTAAAAACAAGTGATGGAATATCGCCAACTGTTTCTTCAGGAAATACCTTATTTACCCTTTTAGGATTTGTAGCGTTATATATATTACTCGGCATCTTATTTTTAATATTAGTTGGAAAAACAATTCATCAAGGACCTAAACATCAAACACATTAATTATGGAAGTATTTTGGTTTATAATCATCGCAATCGTTTTAACCGTTTTTTTTATTTTAGATGGCTATGATTTTGGTGCAGGTATTATTCATTTATTTATGGCTAAAACTGAAAAAGATAAAGAAGTAATTACAAAATCGGCAGGCTTATTTTGGGATTCTAACGAAGTTTGGCTTGTTGCTGCAGGCGGAATGCTTTTTATGGCATTTCCTACATTTTATGCTTCGGTATTTAGTGGTTTTTACTTGCCTTTAATAATAGTACTTTGGTTGATTATATTTAGAGCGATTGGTTTAGAATTTAGAGGACAATTTAAGTTTCAAATGTGGAAAGATATTTGGGATACTTCTTTTGGATTTTCAAGTTTATTGCTTGCATTGTTTTTTGGAATTGCCTTAGGAAATGTGGTTAGAGGTGTCAATTTAGGAGGCGTAGAAAATGGTGTTTCAACTTATGAAGCACACTATTTTTTCTTACCTCTTTGGAACAGTAGTTTTAGCCCATTAAATGAAAACCCTGGTGTTATTGATTGGTTTACCCTTGTTATAGGAATTATTTCAGTGGTTACTTTGGCTATTCACGGAGCAAATTGGATTGTTTTAAAAACAAATTCATCAATTAACAAAAAACTAAAAAAAACAGTTTTTAAATTAAATATTTTGCTGATTGGCTTAACCATATTTTCATTAATTCTTTGGCAAATTGTAAACCCAAATTCATTAAATAATTTTGTTAAAAACCCTTTTTTATTGATTTTTCCGGTTATTTATTTAACAGGATTAATTGGCTTATTTTTTATTCAAAAATTAAAGAAGGAAATATATGCATTTACTTTTTCGACCTTGTTGATTCTTGGTGGAATAACATCTTCATTAGCATCAATATTTCCTGTAATTTTACCATCAACAAATAATATAAATGATCCCTTAACTATTTATAATACAGCTACAACAGCCTACGGATTATCAGTAGCAACTTATTGGGGCGTAATTGGTTTTATCTTGCTTTTTGTATATATGATTGTACAAAAAAAGATCATGGGAGGAAAAATAGACAACATGGATTACGGACATTAAAACCCTATAAATATGACAGCTACATTAATTTCTCTAATCAGTATTTTTATAGGGATATTTGGGGCAAATAGTACAGCATATTTCTTTAAAAAATATAGTTTTGGATTTACAGGAAATACCATTTCGGGAGTTTTTGGGAGTATTTTTTTAATTAAATCTTTCGGAAGATTAGGCTTTAGTCCTAAATTTATAATACAATTTGAGCAAATTAATTATCCATTGTTTGTGCTAAATAGCCTAGTTTCTTTTTTAGGTGGTGTACTTGCTATTTTTTTAATTTATAGGATAAATAAAAAGATGCATCCTTAAAATAGTATTGCGCTTTTAAAATATAAAAAATTGTGTAGTTATTCTAGTTTAGTAAAATGCCTAGCCCTGATTGAAGCAATTGTTTGAGCTCTTTTTTATTTTTTTCCTTCAAAAAAATAAAAAAAGCGAGTGCGGAAAGCGGGAAATTGCTTCTAATATTTTTTTTGATAATAAAACACATATCGCCTAAATGATAATATGTATTTTTAATGAATATTTTTGTTTAAAAAAATAAGGTTGTTTGTACAAAAAATGAAGAATTTTAAAGAATAAATATAGCTTGATTATTAACATATTTCCTACTATTATTGCATCGCTAAATATGATTAACTAAAAGAATTATATTTTAATAAAAAACAACTTATGAAAAAAACAACATTGCTAAAACTTATTTTACCTCTTTTTATTTTTTTAATGAGCAATATCAATACTCAAGCTCAATTTAAAACACCTTACGGAAACAATAAAGCAGTCGGAAAATATGTGAAAATAAATAAAGCAAAAATTTATTTTGAAGAATATGGAGAAGGCGAACCTTTATTAATAATTCATAATTGTGGTGCTGATATTAAAGCGATGGAATATCAAATTGATTATTTTAAAGATAAATTTAGAGTAATTGCTGTAGATAGTAGAGGTCAAGGGAAATCTGAATTAAAAACAAAAAACTTAACATACAGCTTAATGGCTAAAGATTTAGATGGACTTATAAAACATTTAAAACTAGACTCTATAAATATTCTTGGTTGGAGTGATGGCGGAATTGTTGGCTTAAAAATGGGTATCAACAATAAAACTAAAATCAAAAAAATAGTTACAATGGGTGTCAATTTAAGACTAGATACTACTGCTGTTAATAGTTGGGCAATTGACCAAGTTAAAGAAATGCACTCAGAAACAATAGCTATGATTAAAAAAGGTGATCACTCTAAAAACTGGGAAAAAGAATTACAATTAGACAAACTATTATTAGATCAACCAGATATAAGTCATGCTGACTTAAAAAAAATTAATGCAGCTGTATTAATCACTATTGGTGATAGAGATATTATTAAAAACGAACATGCTGTTGAAATATTTAATAATTTACCTAAAGCACAACTATGTATAATGCCTGGTTCTAATCACGGAATACCACGTAATAATGCAAAAACATTTAATGAAATAGCTGATAAATTTTTAAGTACCGAATTTGATTACAGTGCTAAAGAATAATATATATTTTACATTTTTAAATAAAAATATTTTGTAAGATTTATATAGGCATCAGTATACTGGTGCCTTTCTTTTTCTATAATTAAAGTTTCTTTTTCAATTACTCTTTCATTAAAAGAAAACGCCAATAAACTTCTTTTTATTTCAGAAACTTCATTACCTTTTACATGACAAACCTTATTTAAAAATAGCTTTGATTTTAAAGCTAAACTGACAAAATTAGCTTCTTCTTTAAAAGGAATAATTACTGAAAAAATTCCTTTTTTTGATAAAATTTCAGCAACACCTTTTACTAGTTCTTCAAAAGATAAAGAAGAAGTAAAACGGGCTTTGTTTCTGGCTTCACTTGCTGTTTCGTAAGTATCGGTATAAAATGGCGGATTCGAAACTATCACATCATATTGCTCCTCTTCTTCTGCTATTTCTTGAGCAAAATCAGTAAAAGAGCTGTTGTAACAAAACAAACGATCACCCCAAGGTGACTCCTCAAAATTAGCCACAGTTTGCTCATAGGCTTCTTCATCAATTTCAACAGCATCAACCGTCATAGCATCGCTTCGCTGTGCTAACATTAGCGATATAACTCCTGTACCTGAACCGATGTCTAAAAGCGTATCTGGGTATTCACCTAATGAACACCAAGCACCTAATAAAACGGCATCTGTACCAATTTTCATAGCTGTTTTATCTTGATGTACTGAAAATTCTTTAAATTGGAATGGCTTCATCTATAAAAATCTTCCGATTATTTTATCTACATTAAAAAACAAGTACAAAATAACGATAAGTACCACTACTAAATATAATCCTTTTTTAGGTGCTGTTTTTTTACGACTACCAAAACGTCTTTTAAATTCCATTATTTATTTAATCAAAAAATTTAAATCGAAGATAAATTAAACATCTCAATTTTTTACTATTAAATCATTTTTACTTTCTATAAAAAATAATTTTATTTTTTTAGATAGGGTAAAAACAATTTCGATTGTATCTATATAAACATTGTTTAAATAAATTCTAATTAATAACATTTAAGATGAAAAAATTATCAATTTTATTAAAACTAACACTATTAATATTAACCTTTATTATTTCTTCTTGCTCTAAACAAGATGATTTAAACTTAAAAAATTCTACCACCCCTAAAAGTTTTATATCTTTATCTAAAGCTAAAGATATTGCAAGTAAATTAAATTTTTCAAAAGGAAAAAACAAAATTATTGAGACTATTACTCCTGTAAAAAGCAATAAAAATATAACCTCTTTTTATGTAGTTAACTATAAAAATGGAGGATTTGTTTTATTAGCTGCAGATAATAAATCTGAGCCTATTTTAGCCTATTCTGAAAAAAATAATTTTCTTATAGAAGATCAAAAATCTTTATACCCAAAAGGATTAGGATTTTGGATAAAAAACACAAAAAACAATATATCTAAACTTCAAAATTCTGATATAAAACAATCTAAAGAGCAAAAAAATAGTTGGAAACCAAATGAGATACAAAATAAAATATTTAACAAACAACTTACTTTGGCAAAAGGAATCACCAAAAAAATCACCAAAGTTGGTCCTTTAACCACTACAGAATGGTCTCAAACCAATGGTTTTAATAACTCATTAGATAATATAAAATGTGGGGATACTTATAAAAAAGTTGCTGCAGGTTGTGTACCCATTGCAGTTGCTCAATTTATGAAATATTTTAAATACCCAAAATATTCTAAATATCCAACCACTTATTATAAATGGGATTTAATGCTTGATAATGAATCAACTATCTATACTCAAGATTTAATAAAAGACATCCATAATAATCTAAAATTAAAACCTAATAGTATAAATTATAAATGTGATGAAACATACACGAAATACTCAGATATTAAAGAAGTATTAAGACTAAAATTTCGATATAGAGATATCTACCAACATTCATATGATTCAGAATACCTTATAAAGCAATTAAAAGTTAATAATATTGTTCTTTTAAGTGGAAATGACATTAACAATCATAAGATAGGACACATGTGGATATGTGATGGTTATGAAAAAATTAATGATACTACATATAATTTACACAATTGAACTGGGGATGGGGAGGTTCTAGTAATGGTTGGTTTAGTTCAACTAATTTCACAAAAATTGCTGGATACAATTTGAATTATCAATTAAAAATGATAACGAAATATTAAACTATAAAAGCAGTGATTTTTATCACTGCTTTTATTAAATTTAACAAAACTCTATCTTAAATATTTTTAATACCACGTAACATTTCTCTTTTTCCTGGAGGACCTGCCAAGCGTTCAACTATAAATCCAACGGCTTGCATCGCACGTCGTACACTACCTTTTGCACAATAAGTGACCAAAATTCCGTTTTCTTTTAAAGCTTCAAACATACTTTTAAAAATTGCTTCCGTCCATAAATCAGGTTGATGTTCTGCTGCAAAAGCATCAAAATAAACTAAATCAAACTGTTCTTTATCATCAATATCTTTAAAAAATTGTTGACGCTTAGTTAAACTAAAATCAGGTGTAATTTCATTTTTTTTATCCCAAGAAAAATCATGCATATTATCAAAAATAGCTTGATGTTTTACAGCATTTAATTCTGCTACGTAATTTAGTTTTTTAACCTCCTCATTTATTACAGGATACGCTTCTACTCCAACATAATTAATCTTTTTAATACTTTCAGACTCTCTTTCTAAAAAAGTAATAAAACAGTTTAAACCAGTACCAAAACCTATTTCTAAAATTGAAATTTCTGGTTTTGTTTGCAATGCTAATCCGCTTTTTATGAAAACGTGATATGCTTCTTGAATAGCTCCATGCTTAGAATGATATTGCTCATTCCAATCAGGTAAATGGATAGTTGTTGAACCATCAGACGTAATAATTATTTCTCTTTTGATAATAAAAAATTTTATTTTATGAATACACCTTCGTTAAAAAGAGATGCTATTTATCTTTGTTAAGATATTAAAAAATGACTCTTAAAAAAATAATGGTGTCAAATATATGTTATTTTTAATAATGTCATTTCTGTTTATTGTTAAATGACATACTATTTTTGTATTTTTGCCTTCATAAACACATACCTTTTTTATGAAATCTAATATTCGCGTTGAACTTGTAGAAAAATCAAAGATTGATACAGTAGACTTTAACAACTTAACATTTGGAAGTATCTTTTCAGATCACATGTTTGTCTGTGATTATATTGACGGAAAATGGAGCAATCCTTCTATTCAACCTTATGCAGAAATTTCATTAAATCCTTCTGCAAAAATATTCCATTACGGACAATCTATTTTTGAAGGAATGAAAGCATATAAAGATGATAATGATAATACATTATTATTTCGTCCTTTAGATAATTGTAAGCGTTTAAATAAATCTGCGGAACGTTTGGTAATACCTCAAATTCCAGAAGATTTGTTTATGGATGGTTTAGAAAAATTATTAGAAATTGACAACAAATGGATTCCTACTAAAGAAGGAAGCTCATTATATATTCGTCCTTTTATATTTGCTTCAGGAGAAGGTTTTCATGCATCTCCTGCTGATTCTTATAAATTAATTATTTGTGCTGCTCCTTCTGGTGCGTACTTTTCGGGAGATATAAAAGTTTTAATTGAAGAAAAATATGCTCGTGCTGCAAATGGTGGTGTTGGTTTTGCAAAAGCTGGAGGAAACTATGCTGCTCAGTTTTATCCAACAAAATTAGCTACTGACAAAGGATATCAGCAAGTTATTTGGACTGATGATAATACTCATGAGTATATTGAAGAAGCTGGTGCAATGAATATTTTTATCAGAATTAACGATACTTTAATTACAAGTCCTACTAGTGATAGAATTTTAGATGGTATTACTCGTAAAAGTATTCTTCAAATTGCAGAGGATAAAAATATTCCTGTAGAAGTTCGTCAAATTACAGTTAGTGAAGTTGTAGAAGCATCTAAAAATGGTTCATTAAAAGAAATGTTTGGTGCAGGAACAGCAGCTGTTATTTCACCTATTTCTGGTTTTGGATATAAAAATGAAGATTACGAATTACCTAAAATAACTGACGGGTATGCAACTAGCTTAAAAAAATATATTACAGATATACAAACAAATAAAGTAGAAGATCCTTACGGTTGGAGAGTTCAACTTTAATACAAAATATTTTAAATAAAAAAAGCATCAAGTTTTACTTGGTGCTTTTTTTATTTCATTATTAAATCAGCCAAATAAAAAAGACTATATTAGTATTATCAACTTTATTTTTAAAAAAATCTCTGAAAAAGAATGAAAAATATCCTCCTAATATTGTTGTCTATTATAGTAGGTACAGCTTTATCGTTGTTTACCTTAAATAGCTTTTTAGGTACAACTACCAAAAATGACAATCCAGAAAAAGTTGAAGATGAAAATACAACAGCTACAAAAACAATAGTTAACACAACTAATATGCAAGATAGTTATGATAACTGGAATGTCTATATGAAAGAAAACATCGACTTAATGTCTACCTTTAATCCTATTGATAACGAAGGAACTTCAATCGAAAAAGGAATGTTTTTGACATTATTACGAACAGGTGCTTATGTTGTTGTTAAACCTGAAAAAGAAGAAATTCTAGAATATAAATTGACCACTATTAAAGAACCTGTTAATGAAAAAATAAAAAAAGCTATTATTAGAAAAGCTCATATGGCACATCAATATTTTAAAATGGAAGGTAAAAAATTACCTAAATATGATTTTATTGATTTAGAAGGAAAATCACATAATAAAGCTGTTAGTAAAGGAAACATAACCGTTTTAAAATCGTGGTTTATTAACTGTAAAGTTTGTGTAGAAGAGTTTCCTAAACTAAATGATTTAGTAGATATCTATAAAGATAAAGATATTCAATTTATTAGTTTAGCTTTTAATGAAAAAGATAAATTGAAAAAATTCTTAAAAAAGAAACCTTTTAAATATGTTACAATTCCTGATCAAAAAAGATATATGTCTAAAGAATTAAAAGTAAAACAATATCCAACACATATTATTATAAATTCCGATGGTGTTATTCTTAAAATGGTTAATAATGTAAATACGTTAACATCAGAATTAGAACGCATTTTTGAAGAATAATTTCACAAAAAACCTTCTGATAATTCAGAAGGTTTTTTTATTCTGATACTATTTTAAAATTTCTTTGATGTTTGGTTTAAAATAATTAGGTCCTTTTAAAACCTTACCATCTTCACGATAAATAGGTTTTCCATCTTCACCTAATTTACTCATATTACTACGTTGAATTTCATTAAATACTTCTTCTATTTTATCTTGCATTCCGTGTTCAATAATAGTTCCGCATAAAATATATAACATATCGCCTAAAGCATCAGCAACCTCAACCAAATCGTTGTTTTTAGCAGCTTCTAAATACTCTTCATTTTCTTCTTTCATCAACTCAAAACGCAATTTTTTTCTATCCTCAGAAATAGCAATAGTTGGTTTATTTTGAATATTTATTTTAAATGCTTCGTGAAATTCTTGTACTGATTTTATTTTATGTTTCATTTTTATATGATTTTTTACCTAATTTTTTATTCTTTAAAATAAACATCAAAAAACAATTACCTGTTTAGCTATCTTCATTATAAAATCATTCTTTAACTTTGCCGAAAATACAATTTATGTTTATTCCTTTTGCAACTATAGAATTTACCACAGGAAGAATTATTTTTTCATGTTTATTTGCCTTTTTTTTTATTATAGCTATGTTTTATAGCTATATAAAAGATGCTAAAAATAATAAGAAATATTATAAAAATACGGCTTTATTTGTAGCTATAGGTCTTGTAACTGCTATTGCTTTATTATTTCTTGCAAAATATTTAATTAAAGGTTAATTCATTTTTTCTACTTCACTTAATTTTTCATGATTTAAAATAGTAAATCCTTCTTTATCAAAATGAGAAGAAGGAACATACTTTTTGTTTATTTCTAAATCTGAAAAACTATAAGAAGTTGCTTGATATACATGTTGCCCAAAAGACTCTTCATGATATTTAAGTAAAATATATACTTGAGCATCCATTTTTGCTATTTCTTGTTTTGTATATTTATATAACGGACTTTCTGTATCAATTTCATGAACAACCGTCCAAACGGTTGGCAAATACATTATATTATCTCGTTCTAATTTTAATTCGTGAAATTCTCTTTGATAATTTCCTGCTGCATTTTTTTCATTTAAAACTAAAGTGACTTTTATTTCAGGCTCAATCATAACTGTTTTTCTGTTATTTATTAATCGAAACATTAAAGCACTATGATTTTTAAAATCTCTTAATAATAAATTTTCACTAAAACGAATAGCCGCTTTTGGTTTTGCAAATCGTCCATATAATAAACCTGTTATAAATGAGAATGATAACAAACCTAACATTGCTTCAAAAGCAGCGATTAAATTTGCTGTAATTCCTTTGGGAGCAATACCTCCATAACCTACGGTTGTTAATGTTTGAGCACTAAAGAAGAATCCATTTAAAAAATCTCTAAAAAAACTTCCTTTCGATGGTGTTATTTGTTCAATACCAATTGAAGTATATAAAAGTCCGAAAATAATATTTAAAAAAGTATAGCTAATAAAAACTACAAGGAAAAATTTACCCCAAGACATTTCTACAAAATAAGTATACAAATCATCAATATTAAAATTTTTATTGATGTGTATTACGTTTGAACTTCCGTCTTTATTAATAAGTCCTCTTTTATTTTCTTGAGAATTATAACCAAACCCAGGGTCTTTTGTTTTTTTCGCCATCACCTTTTCTTTTTTTTTGATAAAAAATAAGCACCTTTTTATCTATTTATTTTTCTGATACTTGATTCGTTAATTTTCATATCTAAAACAATCGGTTGTATGATCATTAACCATACCTATTGCCTGCATATATGCGTATATTATAGTTGATCCAACGAACTTAAATCCTCGTTTTTTTAAATCTTTAGATATAACATCAGATAAAATAGTAGTCGCAGGAACATCTTCTTTTTTATCAAAAGTATTATTTATTGGTTTTCCATCAACAAAGCTCCATATATAATCAGAAAAAGAGCCAAATTCTTTTTGAATATCCATAAAAAATTTTGCATTAGAAATTGCCGACTTAATTTTTAATTTATGCCTTATAATTCCTGAATTCTGAAGTAATTCTTCATATTTATCATCATTATAAACAGCTATTTTCTGATAATCAAAATCATCAAAAGCTTGCCTAAAATTTTCTCGTTTTTTCAATATTGTTATCCAACTTAAACCTGCTTGAAAAGTTTCTAAAATTAAAAACTCAAATAGAATTACATCATTATATACTGGAACTCCCCATTCGGTATCATGATATTCAATATACAAGGGATCATCACTTACCCAAAAACATCTTTTCATCATTTTTAACTATTTAAAGATTAAAACTAGTGTTAAATATCAATAAAAAATAAAATAATTTACACAAATTTATCAGTATGGATTTTATCTATTATGAAATTTATAAAATATAATTCCCTATTTATTATTCTTACTGTTACATTTTATACTCACAAAATTTTACTTTAAATGATAAAAAATAATACAACTACTAAAGAAGCTATCATTATTAATATTGATTTTAAGAACTAATTAGAATGACTTTACGCTAATATTTAAAGCTTGGTGTAAATCTGTATATTTGCTAAAAAAATAATCGCATTAATATGAACTTTTTACGAAACTTATTAGCATCCATTTTTGGTTTTTTTATAGCCATCTTTTTAATATTTCTATTTTTTATAGCTATAGCTGCTGTAATGGGATCAGAAGAAGAAATAGTAGTAAAATCAAATTCGGTTTTAGAGTTAGACTTATCTACACCTGTAAAAGATTATGCTCCGAAAGAAGATAATCCGTTAGCCGAAATTTTAGAATTAGCCGATGAAAAATTAGCTTTGAATAAGATAATAAATGCTATCGAAAATGCAAAAACTGATACAAGAATTACAGGAATCAGTATTAAAACAATAGCTGTAAACGCTGGTATTGCACAAACACAAGCAATCAGGAATAAAATTGAAGAATTTAAAGAAAGTGGAAAATTTGTCTATGCTTATAATGATGTATATACTCAAAAAAACTATTATTTAAGTTCTGTTGCCGATAGTTTATTTTTAAATCCTGTTGGAGCTATTGATTTTAAAGGATTATCAACAGAAGTTTTATATTATAAAGATTTTGAAGATAAATACGGAATTAAAATGGAAGTGATTCGTCATGGAAAATACAAAAGTGCTGTAGAACCTTATTTATTAAATGAAATGAGTGATGCTAATCGTGAACAAACAACGTCGCTTTTAAAATCTATTTGGTCTGAAATTACTTCGGATGTTTCTAAAAGTAGAAATATTTCTATTGAAAAATTAAATATAATTGCAGATAATGCGAATGGTAGAAATGCCAATCTTTCAAAAGAAAATAATTTAATTGATGCCATTATTTATGAAGATCAATACAAAGAAAAATTAGCTTTAAATTCTGATAAAAAAATAAATACCATTTCTATAGGTGATTATATCAAATCAGGAAAAGGACGAGTTTCTTCATCTGCAAAAAATAAAATTGCGGTTATTTATGCACAAGGAGAAATCAGATATGCCAAAGGAAATGAAGATATTATTGGACAAGAAGTTACCAACAAAGCAATCCGTAAAGCTAGAAAAGATAAAAATGTGAAAGCAATTGTATTGCGTGTGAATTCTCCTGGTGGAAGTGCTTTAGCTTCAGAATTAATTTGGCGTGAATTAGAATTAGCTAAAAAAGAAAAGCCTTTAGTGGTTTCTATGGGAAATTTAGCGGCTTCAGGTGGTTATTATATTGCTTGTAATGCAGATAAAATTATTGCAGAACCAACAACAATTACAGGTTCTATTGGTGTTTTTGGAGCAATTCCTAACTTTAATAAATTTGCAGATAATATTGGAATTAATGCAGAACAAGTATCAACAAATAGCAATCCTAATTATAGTGTTTTTGAACCGATAAACGACAAATTCTATAATGTAACAAAAGAAGGTGTTGAACAGATTTATACTGTTTTTGTAAACCGTGTTGCAGCAGGTCGTAACATGACTTTTGAGCAAGTTAACGATGTTGCGCAAGGTAGAGTTTGGACAGGTAAAGAAGCACTTGAGAAAGGTTTAGTTGATAAACTTGGTAATTTAGATGATGCAATTGCTGTTGCTGCTGAATTAGCCGAAATTGAAAACTATAGAGTTCGTAACTATCCTGTTTATAAAAAAGATTTAAAAGAAGCTTTAAACTTCTCTCTTTTTGCAAAAGCATCAAAAGTTGATATTTTAAAAGAAGCTTTAGGTAATGAAAATTATCAGTTATATAACAACATCAATCAGATGAAAAAATTAAAAGGAATTCAAGCTAGAATGCCTTATATTCTTCAGATAAAATAAGTTTCAGTAAACTTCATAAAAAAATCCTTGATGCAATTTGTATCAAGGATTTTTTTTAAGTACTTTTTAAAAATTAGTTATAACTATAAACAACATCAATACTAATAGTTTCATTTTCATCGTTTATTGCTGTACCAGTTCCTTTTACAGGATATCCGTCAGCATCATAAGTATAATCGATATTTAAACTCCCTAAAACCTCACTATCAGCATCTTTATATACAACTTTTATTAAATTGTTAGTAGGTAATAATTGTCTTGCTTTAATAATCTCTGATGCTTGTGTATTTATTCCAAAATCTAAAGAAACACCATCTAAAATTTCAACAAGACCAGCAGATTCTAAAGTAGCAAAATATAAATTTGGCTTATCGTCATAAGTCATTTCTGCAATTTGAGTTTCTACACTATAAGTATTTGTTTCATAATCATAAACTTTATCACGAAATGCAATTTTACTTGGGTTTTTATTAGCATCGTATGCTAAAACTTCTCCTGTTTCATATACATTATAAGGTGCTTTATATAATTCTTCTATAGAAAAACTTTCTGAATCCCCCTCATTATTTCCTCCTTTAATAGAAGTTCCATCATTTTTATAATCCATTGAAATAGATTCAGTCCCTTCTGTTCCTGACATTTTCATCAATTTATTATCAGAATCATAGAAAAAATTAGAAGATAATGACTCTTGAATTTCTACTGGGTTTATAGCTGTAATTGATTTTAATGTTTTTTTCTTTACATTTCCATTAATGTCATCAAAATCTTCTGTAGCAGAACTCGTGCAAGCACTCATTAATCCGACTATTAAACCGATTGCTAATACATCTTTTAAATTTTTCATAATTTTTCAATTTATTTTGAACGAAAATAAGACATAAAAAAATACCTGCAACAAAATTACAGGTATTTTCTCTATATAAAACTCATAATCAATCTATAAACCGAAACTTTCTTTTATTTTATCTACGTGATCTAATTTTTCCCAAGTAAATGTTTCTACTTCTTCAGATACAGTTTCACCCATTGGATTTGTAAAAGTAACTGTTTTAATTTCTGATTTTCTACCCATATGCCCGTAAGCAGCAGTTTCAGAATAAATAGGAGCTCTTAACTTCAAACGTTTTTCAATAAAATAAGGACGCATATCAAAAATAGTTTCTACTATTTTACTGATTTCTCCATCTGTTTTATCAATAGTTGAAGTTCCGTAAGTTTCAACATTAATACTAGTAGGTTTTGCAACTCCAATAGCATATGAAACTTGTACTAAAACTTCTTTACATAATCCTGAAGCTACTAAATTTTTAGCAATATGACGTGTTGCATATGCTCCAGAACGGTCTACTTTAGAAGGATCTTTTCCTGAAAATGCTCCACCACCATGTGCTCCTTTTCCTCCGTAAGTATCAACAATAATTTTACGACCAGTTAAACCAGTATCTCCATGAGGTCCTCCAATTACGAAAACACCTGTTGGATTAATATGATACGTTATACTATCAGTAAACAACTTTTGTAAATTAGCTGGTAATTTAGCAACAACTCTAGGAATTAAGATAGAAACAATGTCAGATTTAATTCTAGCTAACATAACTTCGTCACTTTCATCAAAATCATCATGCTGTGTAGAAATTACAATTGCATCAATTCTTTGAGGCACATTATCATCAGAATATTCAATAGTTACTTGCGATTTAGCATCTGGACGTAAATAATCGATATCCTTATTTTCTCTACGTAATTCAGCTAATTCAATTAATAAACGGTGCGATAACTCTAAAGCTAAAGGCATATAATTTTCCGTTTCATCAGTTGCATAACCAAACATCATTCCTTGATCTCCTGCTCCTTGATCTTCAGGATTTCCTCTTATAACACCTTGATAAATATCTGGTGATTGCTCATGAATTGCAGAAAAAACTCCACAAGAACTACCATCGAACATATATTCTCCTTTGGTATATCCAATTTTGTTAATTACATCTCTTGCAATTTTTTGAACATCTAAATATGTTTTAGATCTTACTTCACCAGCCAAAACTACTTGACCTGTAGTAACCAATGTTTCACAGGCAACTTTTGATTCTTTATCAAAAGCTAAAAAATTATCTATTAAAGCGTCAGAAATCTGATCTGCTATTTTATCTGGATGTCCCTCAGAAACACTTTCTGAAGTAAATAAATATGACATAAAATTATATTTTAAAAATTAGATAAAAAGGAAAAACTTGGATTGCTTGGTCGCGTAAAGGAGTAGAAAATTACTGCTTTAGCTTTTTTATTATGAACTTATGTTCAATGAGGTTGCAATCAGTCAAATTTTTCCTCGAAAATTATGGCGCTAAGTTATTGATTATTTTACACACACAAAAACAAACAGCCAAGGAAATAGAAACTATTGATGCTATGATAACAAAAAGTAATTTTTGTAGAATTGTATTGGTAAAATATTTGATTACTTTTGTAGTGTAGAAACAAGACTATAACTTAATTAAAACATAAAATTATGGCATTAGAAATTACAGATGCAAACTTTGAAGAGTTAGTATTAAAATCAGACAAACCAGTATTAGTTGATTTTTGGGCAGCGTGGTGTGGACCTTGTAGAATGGTAGGACCTATTGTTGATGAAATTCATTCTGAATACGAAGGAAAAGCTGTTGTTGGTAAAGTTGATGTTGATAACAACCAAGAATTTGCTGCTAAATATGGTGTAAGAAATATTCCTACAGTATTAGTATTTAAAAATGGTGAAGTTGTAGACAAACAAGTTGGTGCAGCTCCTAAAAAAGCATATACTGATAAAATTGATGCTGCTTTATAAATAGCACAATTATAATATATCATTGAAAAGGTTTGGCTAGCGTCAAACCTTTTTTTATTTTAGATGCACTATGATTGACCTAAATACTACTTCTTCAGAAATAAAAAACCTTGAATTACTTGCAAAACAAGTTGTAGAAGGTTTTATTACAGGAATACACAAAAGTCCGTTTCATGGTTTTTCTGTAGAGTTTTCAGAACATAAGCTATATAATAAAGGCGAAAGTACCCGTCATATAGATTGGAAACTATTTGCTAAAACCGAAAAACTTTACATAAAAAAATACGAAGAAGAAACAAATTTAAGGTGTCATATTATTATTGATAATTCGGCATCGATGCACTACCCTATTGTTAAAAGTCAATCAATTGATAATTTAAATAAAATTGGTTTTTCGGTAGTTGCTGCTGCTTCTTTGATGGAAATATTAAAAAAACAACGAGATGCAGTCGGTTTAAGTATCTATTCTGATAGCTACGAATACTACGCTCCTGAAAAAGGAAGCGAACGTCATCGTAAAATGTTATTGAATCAATTAGATAATTTATTAGTCTCAACATCTAAGGCTACAACAGAAACTTATCAATATTTACGTGAAATAGCAGAAAACATACATCGTCGTTCTTTGATTTTTTTATTTACTGATATGCTTCAAACAACAAAAAATGAAGAAGAACTTTTTGATGCTTTAAGGCATTTAAAATTCAATAAACATGAAGTAATTTTGTTTCATACCTATGATAAAAAAACAGAATTGTTATTTGATTTTGATAATACTCCGAAAAACTTTGTAGATATTGAAACAGGAGAAGAAATAAATTTACATCCTGATAACATTCAAAAAGAATATACAGAACTCAGTAGTTTGTTTTTCAAAAACCTAAAAAACAAATGCTTACAATATAAAATTGATTATATCCCAGTAGATATTAATGAAGGATATGATAAAATATTAACAACTTATATTGTTAGCAGACAAAAAAAAATGAAATAATTTTTTTTCATTCCATAAAAAGGTCTTATATTTGCACTCGCTTAGAGTAATTAGCAACGGTCTGGTAGTTCAGCTGGTTAGAATACCTGCCTGTCACGCAGGGGGTCGCGGGTTCGAGTCCCGTCCAGACCGCTAAATTATTTTAAGTAAAAGTACAAAGCTAAAAGCAACGGTCTGGTAGTTCAGCTGGTTAGAATACCTGCCTGTCACGCAGGGGGTCGCGGGTTCGAGTCCCGTCCAGACCGCAATTAGTTAAGTAAGTTAAAAGTATTGCTACAAGCAACGGTCTGGTAGTTCAGCTGGTTAGAATACCTGCCTGTCACGCAGGGGGTCGCGGGTTCGAGTCCCGTCCAGACCGCAAAAGCTTCTCATTTATTTGAGAGGCTTTTTCTTTTTTACAACAAATCACACCTACTCTCCTTCCTCTTTATCCAAAGTATATTTTATTCAATATATTACTTGATATCTTATCTATTTTCCAAACTCAATCATTTTGAACATTACTTCTATCATTTAATTACTCAAAAAATTCTTTGCTTACTTTTATATAGCCTGTTTAAATTTCAAATAAAATATCTTTTTTAAGATATAAACGTCATTCTGAATTTATTTCAGAATCACATAAATTGAAGAAATACGGTAAATCAGGATGTGAAACTGAAATAAATTCAGTTTGACAGATTCAATTTCTCAGGCTATAAGACTCTTTTTAGATAAAATTTAAACAGGCTCTTAATAAATCCTTATTAACCATAAATAAAAATTAGATACATCTCAGTTTTAAAGTATTATTTAATTATCGATTTTAACTTAAGCTTATTTTATTTTTCAACAAAAAAAGTTAAAAAATAAAATAAAGCACCTATATTTACACTCTTATTTAGATTAAATAAATATAAATGAATTTAAAAAGACTAATCTCACAAACAAATTCGAAAGCCATTTACCTTATTAATGAAAAGGGTAATATTATTGATTTTTATTCTGAAGAAAATCAGTCTAATAAATTAAAAGATAAAACGGCAGCTTTTAATACAGCTATTTTTAATATGAGTAACCATTTTTTAAACTCTTTTTATAATACTGAATTAAATGAGATTATATTAAAATCGAATAATCAAAACATATTATTAGTTAAATACAACAAATCAATTTTAGCTCTGTTATCTGACGATAATTTAAATTTATCATTAATAGAACTAATCTTAAAAAAAGAATTAAATAAACCACTATAAAATAAATAAAATGCAAAACCTTTTAGATGAATTAGTACGTAACGCGAAAGACAATATACCTGGTTATATAGCTATTAGTGTAGCTGAAATGTCTTCTGGTGAATGCCTTATTTCAAATTCAAGTGTTGCTGAATTTGATACAGCATTAGCCTCTGCCTATAATGTAGAAATAATAAATGCAAAACGAAAAGCAATAGAAGCCTTAGGTTTAAATGAAAACTTAAGAGATATACATTTTAATTTAGATGAACAAATACATGTAATTAATATTGCTCCTTCTGGCGAATATTTTATTTATTTAGCAGTAGATTCTAAAAAAGCAAATTTAGCTCTGAGTCGAAAATTATTAAACAAATACACAAAAAGCTTAACCGATGAATTATAATCAACTAATTTTAAAGGAGCGTAATTTTGATAATGAATTTATCACATTTATCAATTCATATCAAAATTTATATCAAAATGAAATACTTAAAAATACTCCTTATCAGACTGAAGAAAAAAATAATCATCCAAATTTAAAAAAACGTAAACTTAAAGAAACGTTAGAAGATTTCTTTTTTGCTCCAAAATATAATAATGTTTTAGATTTACTAAAACTAAGTAATTCTAATTAAACAATTTCAAAAAGCTTCTCTAAAAAGAGAAGCTTTTTGAGTCTATAAATTCAACTCTTTTATTATTTTTTTTACATTTAATAATTATACTGATAACTTTCGTTCGGTTTAAAAGAAATAAATACGTATTAAAATTCACTACTACACTCAAAATATTCTTTTAAAAAATAACATTTTAAAATACCTGATATATATTGTATAAAAAATGCATTTACGATATCTTTGTAGTTCTAAAATTCCCACTTGTAAGGGAATTAAACATAACACATATACAATGATTAAAATTACACTACCCGACGGGAGTATTAAAGAATTTGAAGTAAATAGCACATCAATGGATGTTGCCAAAAGTATAAGCGAAGGTTTTGCTAGAAATGTGATTTCTGCAAATTTTAATGGTACAACCGTTGAAACCACTACCCCACTTACCACTGATGGTTCTTTAATATTATATACTTTTAATGATAATGACGGAAAGAAAGCATTTTGGCATTCTTCTGCTCACGTATTAGCACAAGCTATTTTAACCTTTCATCCTGATGCTAAATTAACAATTGGTCCTGCAATTGATAATGGTTTTTATTATGATATCGATTTAGGAGAACGTGTTATTTCTGAAAAAGATTTTTCTGCTATTGAGAAGAAATTTTTAGAATTAGCTCGTGGAAAGCGTGAATTTAAATTGCGTTCTATCTCTAAAGCGGATGCTTTAGCTTACTATAAAGAAGCTGGAAATCAATATAAAGTAGAGTTAATTGAAAATTTAACTGACGGAGATATTACTTTTTGTGATCATAGTGATTTTACAGATTTATGTAGAGGTGGTCATGTTCCTAACACAGGAATCATCAAAGCAATTAAGGTGATGAACGTTGCCGGTGCTTATTGGAGAGGTGATGAAAAAAACAATCAATTAACACGTATTTACGGAATTTCTTTTCCAAAACAAAAAATGCTTACCGAGTATTTAGAGTTATTAGAAGAAGCTAAAAAACGTGATCATAGAAAATTAGGAAAAGAATTAGAGCTTTTTACATTTTCACAAAAAGTTGGTGCTGGTTTACCTTTATGGTTACCTAAAGGAGCTGCACTTAGAGGTCGTTTAGAAGATTTCTTAAAGAAAGCACAAAAGAAGGCTGGATATGAAATGGTGATGACACCTCATATTGGGCAAAAAGAATTATACGTTACTTCTGGGCATTATGAAAAATATGGTGCTGATAGTTTTCAAGCAATAAAAACTCCTAAAATGGAGGAAGAATTTTTATTGAAACCGATGAACTGTCCTCATCACTGTGAGGTTTATAATTTTAAACCACATTCATATAAAGATTTACCAAAACGTTTTGCTGAATTCGGAACAGTTTACAGATATGAACAAAGTGGTGAATTACACGGATTAACTCGTGTAAGAGGTTTTACTCAAGATGATGCACATATTTTCTGTACACCAGAACAATTAGATCAAGAATTTAAAGATGTAATTGATTTAGTACTTTATGTATTTAAATCTTTAGGTTTTAAAGATTTTACAGCTCAAGTTTCTGTTAGAGACATGAACAACCCTGATAAGTATATTGGAGATGTTAAAACATGGGAAATTGCAGAACAAGCTATTATTAATGCAGCTACCGATAAAGGCTTAGCTTTTATAGTTGAAGAAGGTGAAGCAGCATTTTATGGACCTAAATTAGACTTCATGGTGAAGGATGCTTTAGGCAGAAGTTGGCAGTTAGGAACCATTCAAGTGGACTATAACTTACCTAAAAGGTTCGAATTAACCTATAAAGGAGCCGATAATCAATTACACGAACCAGTAATGATTCACAGAGCACCTTTTGGATCTATGGAGCGTTTTATCGCTGTGTTATTGGAGCATACAGGAGGAAATTTCCCTCTTTGGTTAACTCCTGAGCAGGTTATCTTATTGCCAATCAGTGATAAATATGAAATATATACTAAAAAAGTTTTAACTTTGTTAGAAAATTCCGAAATTCGCGCCCTGGTAGATAGCCGAAGTGAGAAGACAGGAAGAAAGATTCGTGATGCAGAAGTGAGCAAAATTCCATTTATGGTTATTATAGGCGAAAAAGAAGAGCAAGACGGAACAGTATCTGTAAGAAAACACGGTGAAGGAGATATTGGAACATTCACTATCGCTGAATTTATTGAGTTAATACAAAACGAAGTTAACAAAACATTAGTTCCTTTTGGAAACTAAATAATAGTAATAACCTAAAATCATGAGTCATAGCAATTAGAAGAAGAGGCGGACGTAGACCGCTAAGGGTAATTAAAGAAGATCAACATAGAATTAATGAAAAAATTAGATATGTTGATGAAGTTCGTCTTGTAGGCGAAAACATCGAAGTTGGTGTTTATCCTTTAGAAAAAGCCAAAGAAATGGCAATTGAACAAGAGTTAGATTTAGTTGAAATTTCACCTAAAGCAGTACCTCCTGTTTGTAAAATTATTGATTATAAAAAGTTTTTATACGAACAAAAAAAACGTGATAAAGCTTTAAAATCAAAGGCAACAAAAGTTATTGTAAAAGAGATTCGTTTCGGACCTCAGACTGATGAGCATGATTATGAGTTTAAAAAGAAACATGCTATTAAGTTTTTACAAGACGGTGCAAAATTAAAAGCATTTGTTTTCTTCAAAGGGCGTTCAATTGTTTTTAAGGAACAAGGACAGATTTTATTATTAAAATTAGCTCAAGAATTAGAAGAATACGGTAAAGTAGAACAAATGCCAAAATTAGAAGGGAAACGTATGATTATGTTTATTGCGCCTAAAAAGGCTAAATAAATTAAAAATCGTTCACAATATATAAGCAAGATAAACTAAAGAACAGAAATGCCTAAAATTAAAACAAAATCTAGTGCCAAGAAACGTTTCAAAATAACAGGTTCTGGTAAGATAAAAAGAAAGCACGCTTTTAAAAGCCACATCTTAACAAAGAAGTCTAAAAAACGTAAACTTGCTTTAAGACATGCAACATTAGTACACAAATCTGATGTAGCAAATATTAAGCAACAATTAGTTTTAAGATAATTCTTTATACAGGGAATTTAATTATTAACCATGGAGTTAGGCTCAAATAAGTATCGAATATTCGATCGCCTACTACAAAAAACATTTGAATTATGCCAAGATCAGTAAATTCAGTAGCCTCAAGAAGAAGAAGAAAAAAATCTTGAAGGCAGCAAAAGGTTACTTTGGAAGACGTAAAAACGTTTACACAGTAGCAAAAAATGCGGTAGAAAAAGCGATGACATACGCTTATCGTGACCGTAAAAACAATAAGAGAAACTTCCGTTCATTATGGATTCAGCGTATTAACGCTGGAACACGTCAGTATGGAATGTCTTACTCTCAGTTTATGGGTAAAGTAAAAGCTAATAGTATCGAATTAAACCGTAAGGTTTTAGCTGATTTAGCGATGAACAATCCAGAAGCTTTTAAGGCCATTGTAGAAAAAGTAAAATAAGTTTCATATACTTGCTTATACTAAAAACCCAAACTTAAACGTTTGGGTTTTTTTAAACCTATTAGATTCAATCTTTACATAAAATTCTAATCAATGAAAATTTTAAGAATCCTATTACTAATTCTTATAACGCAGCAAATTTCTGCACAAAAGCGTTTATCTAAAACTCAAGTAGATTCATTGCCTAATACCATAGAAAATCAGTTTACAAAAGTGTATCGATTATCTAATAACTGGCAAGAATATAAACTGATTAAACGTACAAATTTTATCAGTTTTCAAAAAAACATACTAGATAGTGTCGTTGCTATCAAAAAAGATGTCGTTGCTAAACAGCTTCAATTAGATCTTCAATTAAAAAATACCAATACTTTAAAAGAAGAAATTAACTCTTTAAAAAACAATTTATCAGTATCTGTTCAAAAAGAAGATGCAATTTCAATTGGAGGGTTTTACTTAGATAAAACAACCTATAATACTATTCTTTGGAGTATTATAAGTGGATTATTAATTGGTTTAGCTTTTTTCATTTTTAAATTTAATAGCAGTAACTCTGTTACTAAAGAAACTAAAAATTTATTAGTTGGTATTGAAAATGAATTTGAACAATACAAAAGAAATTCGATTGATAAAGAACAAAAACTAAGACGTCAATTACAAGATGAAATTAACAAACAACGTGGTGTATAATTAAGTTTTGTACTATTATAAAATAAAAAAGCAACTCAAAAAAGTTGCTTTTTTATTTTATAAATAACTTTAAGATAATCCTGAAATTACACCATTATTATCAATAGTCATATTTTCTGATGCAGGTGTTGCTGGTAAACCTGGCATACGCATCATTTTTCCTAATACAGGAATTATAAATTGTGCACCAGCTGCTATTTCAATTTCCCGAATATGTACCGTAAAACCTTCAGGTCTTCCTATTAATTTATCATCATCAGAAAAAGATTTTTGTGTTTTTGCCATACAAACTGCAAAATCATTAAATCCTAATCGATTAATTCTACGTAAATTTAATTCTGCTTTTTTATCATAGGTTACTCCTACTGCTCCGTAAATTTCTTTAGCAATTGTTGCTATTTTTTCTTTCACAGGACTTTTCCAATTGTATAAAGGCTTAAATTGTGTTGCCTTATTTTCAACAACATTTACCACAGCTTTTGCTAATTCCTTAGTTCCTTGACCTCCTTTTGCCCATCCTTCTGAAACAACTGCTTCAACTCCTAATTTAGCACAAGCTTCAATAACAAAATTCACTTCTTCTTCAGAATCTGAAATAAATGAATTAATCGCTACTACTGGCTCAATGTTAAACTTACGAATATTTTCTATATGCTTTTCAAGGTTTTTAAATCCATCTTGAACACATACTATATTTGGCGTATTATATGCTTCTTTCTGTACACCTCCATGATGACGTAATGCTCTAACAGTAGCGACTAAAACCACACATTTAGGATTTAAACCTGCATATTGTGATTTAATATTTAAAAATTTCTCTGCTCCTAAATCAGCTCCAAAACCTGCTTCTGTTACTACATAATTAGATAATGACAAACCCATTTTTGTAGCAATAATAGTGTTTGTTCCTTGGGCAATATTTGCAAAAGGACCTCCGTGAATAATTGCTGGATTTTCCTCTAATGTTTGTACTAAATTTGGTTTTATTGCATCTTTTAATAAAATAGCCATCGCATCTTGTGCTTTTAAATCACGTGCAAAAACAGGCTTTTTATCAAAAGTAAAACCGATAAATATATTTGCTAATCTAGCTTTTAAATCTTCAAAGTTTAGCGACATACAAAGTATTGCCATTACTTCGGATGCCGGAGTAATATTAAAGCCATCTTCACGAGGGATACCATTTGCTGTACCCCCTAAACCAATAGTTATTTGACGCAACGCACGGTCGTTCATATCAATTACTCGTTTCCATAAAATAGTACGAGGATCGATATTTAAATTATTAGTTTTACTCTGTAAATTATTATCAATCAAAGCAGCTAATAAATTATTAGCCTTTTCAATAGCATTAAAATCACCTGTAAAATGTAAATTAATATCTTCCATCGGAAGAACTTGTGAATATCCGCCACCAGCGGCTCCTCCTTTTATTCCAAAAACAGGTCCTAAAGATGGTTCTCGTAATACAACAGTTGCTTGTTTGCCAATTTTATTTAATCCTTCAGTTAAACCAATAGAAACAGTAGTTTTACCTTCTCCTGCAGGTGTTGGTGTTAAAGCAGTAACCAAAACTAAGTTGTTTTGTGCTATTTTTTGTTCATCAATTAAATGTAAAGGAAGCTTCGCTTTATATTTTCCATACATTTCTAAATCGTCTTCTACTATGTTCAGTTTTGTTGCAATATATTTAATATGCTTTAGTTTTTTTGCTTGTGCTATCTCAATATCACTTAAATGTTTTATTACTAACTCTATCATTTCTTCTTATTTTTTTCATAAAATATCGCCTAAATATACCCTTTTTGATGATTATAAAAAGCAATATAGTTACGTTTTATTTACGCTAAACAGACATGAATCATATAAATATAGCAAAAGAATTGGCAAACCTTTTTCGAAATACTATATTTGCTCGTTTTAAAAAAGAATTCGATTTAAATTAAAATAGATGCAAAACAAAGGTCTTATTAAATTATTTGCTATCCTTTTTGGATTAGTAAGCTTGTACCAATTGTCGTTTACATTTTTTGCTAATAAAGTAGAAGATAGCGCTAAAGTATATGCAAAGGAAAACGCTAAAAGCAACAGCGGTAGGGAGTTAGCTAAATTCGAAAGAAAATATCTGGATAGCGTCGCAAATGATGAAGTTGTAAATTTAGGGGTAGCTAAATATACTTACAACGACATTAAGGAGCGTGAAATGAATCTTGGTTTAGACTTAAAAGGAGGTATTAATGCTATTTTACAAGTATCTGTAAAAGATATCTTAGTTGCTTTAGCTAATAACTCAGAAAACACTGTTTTTAGAACTGCTTTAGCAAAAGCTAGTGAAGCTCAAAAAGACAGTCAAGAAAACTACTTAGACTTATTTTTAACGCAATTTGAAACTGCTAGTAACGGAAAAGTTAAATTAAGTGATCCTGAAATTTTTGGAACAAAAGCTTTACGTGATCGTGAAGTAATTTTATTTAACGATAATAACGAAAAAGTAAAATTAGCTTTACAACAAGAAATTAATACTTCTATTAATACTTCTTTCGAAGTATTACGTAGCCGTATTGATAAATTTGGTGTAACACAACCAAGTATTCAACGTATCGGAAACTCTGGAAGAATTCAAATTGAATTACCAGGTGCTAAAGATATTGAGCGTGTTACTAAATTAATTACTAGTACTGCTGAATTACAGTTTTGGGAAGTATATACAAATGCTGAAGTTCAAAACTTTTTCTTTACTGCAAATGCAAGAGTTGCTGAATTATTAAAAGATAATACAGTAACTGCTACAACAGAGGTTAAAGACACTACAAAAACAGATGATATTGATGATTTATTAGGAGAATCTACTGAATCTACAAAAAAAGCTGATACTCAAAAGAACTTATTTACTTATTTATATCCTAATGTAGCTCAAAATCAACAACAAATGAGCTCGTTAGTTGCACAAGCTAAAGTTCAAGATACTGCACAAGTAAATAGCTTACTTGCTGATAAATCTGTAAGAGCTTTATTACCTGCAAATTTAAAATATGTTAAATTTTTATGGGATTATAAAGCACAAAAAAGTGCTGATGGTACTGCTGAAATTATTGGATTATATGCAATAAAATCGAACAGAAATGATAAAGCTACTATTGATGGAGATGTAATTGCTGATGCAAATCAAGATTTCGATCAAATGAGCAAGCCAGTTGTATCTATGTTAATGAACGGTACAGGAACTAAAAAATGGGCAAAAATGACTGGCGATAACGTTGGTAAATTTGTTGCCGTTGTTTTAGATAACTACGTATATACAGCACCAGTTGTAAACGGAGCTATTACAGGAGGAAGTACTCAAATTTCTGGAGGAACAATGACTGTTGAAGAAGCTCAAGATATTTCAACAGTATTAAAAGCTGGTAAATTACCTGCTCCTGCAAGAATTATTCAAGCAGAAGTTGTTGGACCATCATTAGGTCAAGAATCTATTGACGCAAGTATTTGGTCATTCGGATTAGCTATTTTATTAATATTAGGTTGGATGCTTTTATACTACGGTAAAGCGGGTCTTTATGCAAACATTGCCTTATTAGTAAACATTTTATTTATCTTCGGATGGTTAGCTTCATATAATGCAGTTTTAACTTTACCTGGTATTGCTGGTATTATTTTAACAATCGGTATGTCGGTAGATGCGAATGTTATTATTTTTGAAAGAATTAAAGAAGCCTTAAAAGGTGGACAAACTTTAGAAACTGCCGTTGATGAAGGATTTAGTTTTAAAGGAGCTTTATCTGCTATTATCGATGCAAATATTACAACATTCTTAACAGGTGTTATTTTATTTATCTTCGGAACAGGACCAATTAAAGGTTTCGCCTACACTTTAATGTTAGGTATTGCAACATCTTTATTTACTGCAATTTTTATCACTCGTTTATTTATTGATAAATCTGTTGAAAAAGGAACTGCTTTACCTTTTAACACAAATATCTCTAAAAACTGGTTTCAAAATATAAACATTGAATTTTTAAAGAAACGTAAGTTAGCTTACATTATTTCTGGATTCTTTATTTTAGCTGGATTAATATCAATCTTTACTTTAGGTTTAAAACAAGGAGTTGATTTTAAAGGAGGTCGTTCTTATGTTGTTCGTTTTGATCAGCCAATGAATGCAACTGAGGTTGCTTCTAGTTTAAAAAATGCTTTTGGAGCTGCTCCTGAAGTTAAAACTTACGGTTCAGATAATCAATTAAAAATAACAACAGCTTTTAAAATTGATGAAGAAGGTAGTGAAGTTGATGATTCAGTTCAAAACTCATTATTTACAGGATTAAAATCTTACTTAGGAACTACTTCTTATGAAGACTTTAAACCAGGATTCGAAAAAGCAGGTAGCGGAATTATGAGCTACATGAAAGTAGAACCAACAATTGCTGATGATATTAAAAAATCAGCTTTATGGGCGGTAATCGGTTCATTAATTGTTGTTTTCTTATATATTTTATTACGTTTTAGAAAAATAGCTTTCTCTATTGGTGCAGTAGCAGCAGTATTTCATGATGTATTAGTTGTATTAGGTGTATTTTCTATCTGTTATAAATTCACGCCTTTTGATATGGAAATAGGACAATCATTTATTGCAGCAATTTTAACAGTAGTTGGATACTCGTTAAATGATACCGTGGTAATTTTTGATAGAATTAGAGAGTATGCAGGAAGCAGTAAAAACTTTACAGCTGATTTAGTTAACAAAGCATTAAGTAGTACTTTAGGTAGAACAATAAATACCTCTTTAACTACATTATTAGTAATGTTAGCAATTTTCTTCTTTGGAGGAGACAGTATTAAAGGATTTATGTTCGCATTAATCGTAGGTGTGGTTGTAGGTACGTATTCATCTTTATTCGTAGCAACACCAATTATGTTTGATACTTCTAAAGAAGAAGAGGAAAAACAAGAAGATAAAATTCAAGAAACAGTATAATTACAATTTATATTTTACAAAAACCGTTTTGAATTTTATTCAAAACGGTTTTTTCATTTACAATCAAGCAACTATCTTTGCAGTATTATGAAAATCACAAAACTTCACGATTTATATTTTAAAGAGTTTATTTCTTCAGATGAAATAGCTAGTATTGTTAAAACATTAGCAAAACAAGTAAAAGCCGATTTACCAAAAAATGAAGTTCCTTTATTTATCGGAATTTTAAACGGATGCTTTGTTTTTACTGCAGATTTTTTACGTGAATATAAAGGTGACTGTGAAATAAGTTTTATAAAGTTGGCTTCTTACGAAGGAACAACTTCTACTGAAAAAGTAAAAAACCTTATTGGTATCAACGAAGATTTAACAAACAGAACTGTTATTATTTTAGAAGATATCATTGATACAGGAAATACTTTGCAGGAAATTTATGAGATTTTTAAAACAAAACAATTAAAAGAATTAAAAATAGTAACACTTTTTTACAAACCTGATGTGTATCGAAAAGAACTATCAATAAATTATATCGGAAAAAGTATTGAAGATAAATTTATTGTCGGTTACGGTTTAGATTATAAAGGTTATGGACGAAATTTGCCAGCTATTTATCAATTAACAACACAACCCAAAATGACAAACATCGTATTATTCGGACCTCCAGGAGCAGGTAAAGGAACGCAAGCAGATTTATTAAAAGAGAGATATAACTTAGTTCATATTTCTACCGGAGATGTTTTCCGTTTTAATATCAAAAATGAAACTGAATTAGGTTTACTTGCTAAAACGTATATGGATGACGGAAATTTAGTTCCTGATGAAGTAACTATTAATATGCTTAAAGCCGAAGTTGAAAAAAATACTGAAGCTAACGGGTTTATTTTTGATGGTTTTCCAAGAACTCAATCGCAAGCAGAAGCTTTAGAAGCTTTTTTAAGTGAAAAAAACGAACGTATTAACGGAATGGTAGCTTTAGAAGTTCCTGAAGATTTATTAGTTGAACGTTTATTAGAAAGAGGAAAAACTAGCGGAAGAACAGATGATACTGACGAAAGTAAAATCAGAAACCGCTTTAACGAATACAATACTAAAACAGCTATTTTAAAAGATTTTTATCAAGAACAAGGTAATTATTACGGTATAAACGGTGTTGGATCTATAGAAGAGATTACACAACGTTTATCAGAAGTATTTGATACATTATAAAAACTACTATTATTAGCAAGAGCGATAATTTTGAAGGTATCTAAAAAAACTTCTTTATCTTGCTCAAAATAGTAGTTATAACGATTAGTGCTGTTTAAATAAAACAGCTAATAACTTAGAAAAAATGACTGAAGGAAATTTTGTTGACTATATAAAAATCTACGCATCTTCTGGTAAAGGAGGTCGAGGGTCTGTACATTTACATCGTGAAAAGTATATTACAAAAGGTGGTCCTGACGGAGGTGACGGTGGTCGTGGAGGTCACATCATTTTGCGTGGTGATAAAAGTATGTGGACACTTTTTCATTTAAAATTTAAACGTCATTTTAGAGCTGAACCAGGTGGTGACGGAAGTGCAAGTCGTAGTACTGGGCATGATGCAAAAGACATTATTGTTCCTGTACCATTAGGAACTATTATTCGTGATGCCGATACTGATGAAATTTTATATGAAGTTTCAAAACATGATCAGGATGTGGTATTGTTAGAAGGTGGAAAAGGTGGTTTAGGAAACTGGCACTTTAAATCTTCAACAAATCAAGCACCTCGTTACGCACAACCAGGTATTGATGGTACAGATGGTTGGTTTCGTATTGAGCTTAAATTATTAGCTGATGTTGGTTTAGTTGGTTTCCCTAATGCTGGAAAATCTACTTTATTATCAGTAATAACAGCTGCAAAACCGAAAATTGCAGATTACGCTTTTACAACCCTAAAACCAAACTTAGGAATTGTAGAACACCGTAATCATAAAAGTTTTGTAGTTGCTGATATTCCTGGAATTATTGAAGGAGCTGCCGAAGGAAAAGGATTAGGACATTATTTTTTACGTCATATTGAACGTAACTCTACCCTATTATTTTTAATTCCTGCGGATAGTGATAATATCAAAAAAGAATATGAAATTCTATTAAACGAATTACGTAAACATAATCCTGAATTATTAGATAAAGATCGTTTATTAGCTATTTCTAAAGCAGATATGCTAGATGACGAATTAAAAGAAGAAATTAAAAAAGATTTACCTGAAGGTATTGATGCCTTATTTATCTCTTCTGTAGCTCAATTAGGTTTACAAGAATTGAAAGATAAATTATGGGATATGTTGAATTAATATTTCAACTAAAATAATTTTATAAAAAAGCAACCTCAAATGAGGTTGCTTTTTTTTGTACCAATCATTTATAGTTTTAAACGTATTGAGTGCCTTTTATTTTAATATAAAGCACATAAGTTTAGAATAGTATAATTAGACTTAATTAAACATTTTTTGTATATTTATGTTAAATTGCTAATACTAAACCTCTTCAAATGAAAAAAATATTATTTATATTTATATATATATATACTAATCTACTTTTTTCTCAATTAAGTAGTGTACATTATTTACCTCCATTAAAACAAGGTTCAAATAATCAAGCTATAAAACAACAAGCTTTTTATCTTTCAACTCCAGAAATTTTAGCTTTTGATATTAATGTTTTTCAAGGAACAAATACAACAGCTGTTGCAACTCTTAATATCTCAAATACCTCGCCAGGGCAATACAATATTGCTGATGGTGATAATAACATTACACTTGTAACAAACGCAAATACAGGAATTCCACTTTCGAATAGTGGTTTACGTTTTGAATCTGTAAATGGCGAAAAATTTTATGTTAACTACAGAGGAAGATCACAATCTCAAGCAACATCTTTAACATCAAAAGGAGACAAAGCTTTAGGTACTTCATTTAAATGGGGAGGTAGACCAAATTATGGTAATGGTCACATATCGTTAAATGCAACATTAGGTATTATGGCTACACAAGATGGTACAACTACCATCAACATATTTAATTATGGTAGTGATTGTGAATTTAGACTGCAAGGTGATGATGATGGTATTACTGATAATAGTCTTACAATTACCCTTACTAAAGGTCAAACTTATGTGCTAGAAGCATATAGAAATGCCACTGTTGCAAATATTGATTGTTGGCTAGGTGCTAGTATTCAATCTGATAAAAAAATAGCGATATCAAATGGAAACCTAAACGGAGCTCCGAGGATTAATACTAATAGTAGAGATGCATCAATTGATCAACCTGTTCCTGAAAATTTATTAGGTAGAGATTATATTTTTATCCGAGGAAATGGTGTAGATGATATAGAAACTCCTATTATTATTGCAACCCAAAATAATACTGATATATTAGTTGATAATGTTGTTGTTAAAACACTAAATACTGGTGAATATTATGTTATTGATGGTAGTAATTATACACCTGCAAGTGTTGGTGGTAATATGTATGTTACAACGACTAAAGAAGTTTATGCTTATCAATATTTATCAGGAGCTAGTGGAATACACACTGGAGGACTAAATTTTATTGCACCAGTTAATTGCCTGTTACCTGATAAATTAAGTAATATTTCAAATATTAGAGATGTAGACGGTAAAAACTTTAATGGAGGAATTACTATTATAGCATCAACAAGTACTCCTAATGCAAATATAATTGTTACAGATAATACAGGTATTAAAGCACTAACAAATGAACATAGTTTAGGTGCAAATCTAGATTGGAAAACATTTTACATACCTAATCTTACAGGTAATGTTTCTGTTCAATCGACAGGTCCTATTGCTGTAGGTTTTTTAGGTGTTAGTGGAGCTGCAGGAATTGCAGGTTATTTTTCTGGTTTTGATACCGTCCCCATTGTTGAACTAGATATAACTGGAGGTGGTTGTTTACCTGGTGCTGATGTATTTGAAGTTTCAGCAAATTTTGATGCTTATCAATGGTTTCAAAATGGAATAGAAATACTCGGAGCAACTACAAATGTATTTACTCCAACAGAACCTGGAGGTTTTTACGTAAAAGTAACTAAAGGAACTTGTACTTATAACTCAGGAATACTATCAGTATATAATTGTGATCCTGAAATATTGATAAAAAAAACAGTAGACAATTCAACAGCAATAGAAGGTGATCTTGTTACGTTTACAATAACTGTTGAACATCTTGGAATTAATCCTGTAACCAATTTAGTTATAGAAGATTTACTACCATCAGAATTAAATTTTCAAACAGTAACACCTAGCTTTGGAACATGGACAGCTCCTAATTGGATTATTGGAGATATGTTTAGTGGAGAAATACATACTTTAATAGTTAAAGCAATAGTTAACGAAGTTCCTACAGGAATTACTGTTACAAATACTATTAACAATACACAAACAGAAGTTGAAGCTGATGTTTTAACTGATGACCCAACAGAAGATATTACCATCATAAATAATGAACTTACAATCACTAAAACCGACCAAGCTCCAACAGATGGAAGTTATGATACTGTAGGTGAAAAAATCACCTATAACTTTGTTGTAACAAATACAGGTAGCCAAATTATACCTAATGTTACTATTTCTGATATAAATATTGATGCAGGTAGCTTATCTCCTACTTCTGTAAGCAATTTAGCTATTGGAGCTGTTACTAACTTTACTGCAACACATACTATTACACAAGCTGATATCGAAGCTGATCAAGTTATAAATACTGCTACTGTACAAGGAACTTTATCTAACGGATTTATAATTTCAAGTACTTCTGATGATCCTGATACCGGAACTTTAGGTGATGCTACAATTACTCCTATTGATCAAAAAGGAGAATTAGTCTTAGAAAAAATAGCACAACCTGCACTAGATGGATTATACGATACTTTAGGTGAAGAAATAACTTATGAATTAACAGTAAAAAACACAGGAAATGTAAGTTTAAATAACATTACTATTACTGATTTAAATATTGATGTAGGAAGTTTAACACCAGCAACAATAGCAAATTTACCTGCAGGAGCGTCGGCTATTTTTACAGCAAAACATACTATTGTTCAAGTAGATTTTGATAATGGTAATGTTACAAATACTGCAACTGTTAGCGGTACTGAAGTTATAGAAGGAACACTAATAACTGATACCTCTGATGACCCTACAACAATAGCTTTAAATGACGCTACTATTGTTACTGTTCCTCAATTTGGACAATTAGAAGTAACAAAAATAAGCGACAACCAAACTAATGGACCTTATAACACATTAGGACAAACTATAAAATATACAATTATTGCCAAAAGTATTGGAAATGTTACATTAACAAACATAAATGTTGTAGATCCGAATGCCGATACAGTTACCTTAATTAATACAACAGGTACTGATACTGCTACAGATAACATTGTCGATAGTATGATGCCTAATGATACCGCTACTTTTGAAGCAACTCATATAGTCACACAAGAAGATTTAGATAATTCCGAAGTTATAAACACAGCTACTGTAGGAGCTCAAGACCCTAGTACGGGAAGTGTTACTGATTTATCTGATGATCCAACAGACAATACAACTACAACTAATGATCCAACAATAGTTCCTTTAATTTCAGTACCAGAAATATCAGTAACAAAAACAGCTGATGACGATAGTAATGTAAAAGAAGGACAAATAATTACCTATACCTATACCATAACTAATACTGGTAATGTTACTTTTGATGATATAAGTCTTTCTGATATTCATTCTGGTACAGGTGCATTAGGTACTATTACTTTACAAAGTACTTCTGGTATTGATGATGGACTTGATAATATTGTTAATCAATTGGCTCCTACTCTAAATGCTATATGGACAGCAACTTATACAATAACTTCTTCAGATATTACAAATCAAACAGATATTACAAATACTGTTACTGTAAGTACTACACCTAAAACAGGTACTATAACTCCTGCTGATCTTATAGCTACAGAGGTTGTAACTGTTAATCCTGAAGAAATCATTTGTTCTAACACTACTTTAGCACATAATTTAACTGCTGATGTTAATCCCTCTGTTACATCATTTAGTTGGTCTGCAACTGATACTCCGTATATTTTAGGAGAAACAAGTACTACATCAACAAATACAAATATTACTGATACATTAATAAATATAGGTACAGCAAATCAAGATGTAGTGTACACTATTATTGCTAAAAATGCTAGTAATGATGTAGTAGATACTTATACATATAAAGTTACAGTACAACCTTCACCTAATGTATTAAATACAAATCAATCTTTAAATATATGTACAGGAGGTTCTTTAAATGAAAACTTAAGTGCAGATATTGATAATTTTAATAGTGGAGTTACTTTTTCTTGGTCAGCTACTGATAATTCAAATATTACAGGAGAAACCACTACGAATAGTACAAGTAATAAAATTGAAGATACATTAATTAATACTTCTACAAGTCCTCAAGATGTTATTTATACTATTACTCCTACTGCTACAATCAATAATTGTACAGGATCTATCTACACTATTACAGTAACAGTTGCTCCTTCAATTACATTACCAACAGATGGAACTGCAACTGTAAGTTGTATTGCAAATGCGACACAACCAACTGTACCTATTGTAAATGATATCAATGGAAATCCGATTACACCTGTAATATCTCAAAATACAAGCCCTACTTGTGAGGGTGAAAAAATATATACCTATACATATACTGATTGCTCAGGAAATGTATCAATTTATAAATTTACTTATACTATCGATTTAACTACCGCGCCAATTATTTCAGCTGCAGATGGTCAAAGCGATGTAGAATGTTTAGCATCTGCAACTACTCCAACACCTCCAACAGGAATCAAAGATACCTGTGGAAATGATATAAATCCCGTATTAGTTTCAACAATTGATACACCAAACTCGATTACTTGTGAAGGAACAAGAGTTTATAATTATACCTATACCGATTGTTCTGGATTAGTAACTCCGTGGAAATTCACCTACACAATCGACTTAATTACTGCGCCAATTATTTCAACTGCAGATGGTCAAAGCGATGTAGAATGTTTGGCTGATACAACTACTCCAACACCTCCAACAGGAATTAAAGATGCCTGTGGAAATGATATAAGTGCAGTGTTAATTTCAACAATTGATACACCAAACTCGATTACTTGTGAAGGAACAAGAGTTTATAATTATACCTATACCGATTGTTCTGGATTAATAACTCCGTGGAAATTCACCTACACAATCGACTTAATTACTGCGCCAATTATTTCAACTGCAGATGGTCAAAGCGATGTAGAATGTTTGGCTGATACAACTACTCCAACACCTCCAACAGGAATTAAAGATGCCTGTGGAAATGATATAAGTGCAGTGTTAATTTCAACAATTGATACACCAAACTCGATTACTTGTGAAGGAACAAGAGTTTATAATTATACCTATACCGATTGTTCTGGATTAATAACTCCGTGGAAATTCACCTACACAATCGACTTAATTACTGCGCCAATTATTTCAACTGCAGATGGTCAAAGCGATGTAGAATGTTTGGCTGATACAACTACTCCAACACCTCCAACAGGAATTAAAGATGCCTGTGGAAATGATATAAGTGCAGTGTTAATTTCAACAATTGATACACCAAACTCGATTACTTGCGAAGGAACAAGAGTTTATAATTATACGTATACCGATTGCTCAGGATTAGTTACTCCGTGGAAATTCACCTACACAATCGACTTAATTACTGCGCCAATTATTTCAACTGCAGATGGTCAAAGCGATGTAGAATGTTTGGCTGATACAACTACTCCAACACCTCCAACAGGAATTAAAGATGCCTGTGGAAATGATATAAGTGCAGTGTTAATTTCAACAATTGATACACCAAACTCGATTACTTGTGAAGGAACAAGAGTCTACAATTATACTTATACCGATTGCTCAGGATTAGTTACTCCGTGGAAATATACTTATACTATCGACTTAATTACTGCGCCAATTATTTCAACTGCAGATGGTCAAAGCGATGTAGAATGTTTGGCTGATGCAACTACGCCAACACCTCCAACAGGAATTAAAGATGCCTGTGGAAATGATATAAGTGCAGTGTTAATTTCAACAATTGATACACCAAACTCGATTACTTGTGAAGGAACAAGAGTCTACAATTATACTTATACCGATTGCTCAGGATTAGTTACTCCGTGGAAATATACTTATACTATCGACTTAATTACTGCGCCAATTATTTCAACTGCAGATGGTCAAAGCGATGTAGAATGTTTGGCTGATGCAACTACGCCAACACCTCCAACAGGAATTAAAGATGCCTGTGGAAATGATATAAGTGCAGTGTTAATTTCAACAATTGATACACCAAACTCGATTACTTGTGAAGGAACAAGAGTTTATAATTATACGTATACCGATTGCTCAGGATTAGTTACTCCGTGGAAATATACTTATACTATCGACTTAATTACTGCGCCAATTATTTCAACTGTAGATGGTCAAAGCGATGTAGAATGTTTGGCTGATGCAACTACGCCAACACCACCAACAGGAATTGTGGATGCTTGTGGAAATTCAGTTATTGCTGTTTTAGTTTCAACAATTGATACACCAAATTCGATTACTTGCGAAGGAACAAGAGTTTATAATTATACGTATACCGATTGCTCAGGATTAGTTACTCCGTGGAAATATACCTACACTATCGACTTAATTACTGCGCCAATTATTTCAACTGTAGATGGTCAAAGCGATGTAGAATGTTTGGCTGATACAACTACTCCAACACCTCCAACAGGAATTGTGGATGCCTGTGGAAATGATATAAGTGCAGTGTTAATTTCAACAATTGATACACCAAACTCGATTACTTGTGAAGGAACAAGAGTTTATAATTATACTTATACCGATTGCTCAGGATTAGTTACTCCGTGGAAATATACTTATACAATCGACTTAATTACTGCGCCAATTATTTCAACTGCAGATGGTCAAAGCGATGTAGAATGTTTGGCTGATGCAACTACGCCAACACCACCAACAGGAATTGTGGATGCTTGTGGAAATTCAGTTATTGCTGTTTTAGTTTCAACAATTGATACACCAAATTCGATTACTTGCGAAGGAACAAGAGTTTATAATTATACGTATACCGATTGCTCAGGATTAGTTACTCCGTGGAAATATACCTACACTATCGACTTAATTACTGCGCCAATTATTTCAACTGCAGATGGTCAAAGCGATGTAGAATGTTTGGCTGATACAACTACTCCAACACCTCCAACAGGAATTGTGGATGCCTGTGGAAATGATATAAGTGCAGTGTTAATTTCAACAATTGATACACCAAACTCGATTACTTGTGAAGGAACAAGAGTTTATAATTACACGTATACTGATTGCTCAGGATTAGTTACTCCGTGGAAATATACCTACACTATCGATATTCCTACTTTTACGATTAACCAAACTAATGGAATATCAACAGTAAATAATATTATTAATGCAATTCAACCAACAGCTCCTATTGTAGAAGATGTTTGTGGAAATAATATTATTCCAGTAATTACAGAAAATACATCTCCTATTTGTGATGGTACTAAAATATACACCTTTACATACACTGATTGCTCAGGAAATACGGATGTATACACCTACACCTATACTATCGATGTAACCTCAACTTTAAACATTTCAGATACATCAAAAATAATATGTAGTAATACATCTTTAACATCAGACCTTACTAATTTAACAAGTCTTACTGATGTTACATTTGAATGGTTAGCCACAACAAATCCGAATATAAGTGGTGCTTTAAATGGTAACGGAACAATATTAAACGATAACCTAAAAAACATCTCTGGAAATAATCAAGATATAATATATACAATTACTCCTTTTAATAGCGACGGTTGTAAAGGTGATACATTTAAATATACAGTAACTGTTAATCCAGAACCTTTTAATGCAATAGCTCCTACAGATATTACTTGTAACGGAATCTCTTTAAATCATGATTTAAAAACAGATGTAAATATTACCAATACTACATTTTCTTGGGTAGCTTCACTAAATACAAATGTTACAGGGCAAACAACAACAGTTTCTAATACAACTAGTATTACAGATACATTAATAAATACGACTCAAAATACACAAACAATCGTATACACAATAACACCAACTTCTAACAATAGTTGCGTAGGAATACCTTATACATATACTGTAAATGTTAGTCCAAAAACAGAAATAGCTGTCACAAAAATAGCTATACCTGCTTTAGACGGAAGTTATAATACATTAGGAGAAATTATTGAATATCAAATTACAGTACAAAACAAAACAAATACTGATGTTAACAATGTTACTATTACTGATGCAAATGCAAACACAGGTAGTATTACACCATCATTAGTAACTACAATTGCACCATTAGCAAGTACAGTTTTTAACGCTTCGCATACAATTACTCAAGCAGATTTAGATGCAGGAAAAGTAATAAACAGTGCTATAGCTACAGTAAGCGATTCTTGCGGAACAATAACTACTAGTAATTCTGATGATCCTAATACGGTAAATCCTAATGATGATACGATTACATTATTAGATCAAAATCCATCAATATCATTCGATAAAATAGTTACTTTTAATGATGAAAATAACGATGGTACACCTCAACAAGGGGAAACATTAACTTATAATTTTACCGTAACTAATATAGGAAATGTAACGTTAAGTTCTATTTTAATAAACGATCCTTTAATTAACGTTAACGGATCATTAGCTAGTTTAGCTCCTCGAGCTACAGATACTACATCATTTTTTGCAACCTATACAATTACTCAAGCAAATATCGATGCAGGAAGTATCACAAATTCAGCAACTATTACGGCAACTTCACCAAGTGGTACAGTTATAACTGATACTTCGGATGACCCTAACGACTCAACAAATAATGATGTCAATGGAGATGGTGAACCTGATGATACAACCATATTTACATTTATTGAAAAACCAATATTAACGCTATCAAAAACAGGAGTTTTTATAGATGCTAATGGCGATAATTTAGCACAAGTTGGCGAAACAATAATTTATACTTTTGATGTTACAAACACAGGAAATGTTACTATTTCTGATATTTTAATAACAGATCCGATAGTAGCCGTTACTGGTAACGCAATAACCTTAGCTCCAAATCAAACCAATAGTACTGCTTTTACAGCTAATTATGTATTAACTCAAAATGATATAAATAACGGAACTATTACCAATACTGCAACTGTATCAGGAACATCTCCAAACGGAACAATTATTACTGATACTTCAGATGACCCTACAACAACTGCTGATAATGATGCTACAATAACAACATTATCTCAAAATTCTCAATTATCATTATTAAAAACGGCTCAGTTTAATGATGAAAATCAAAATGGATTTCCTAACGAAGGAGAAACAATTACATACATTTTTGATATCAGAAATACAGGTAATGTTTCTATCACTAACATCACTATAAATGATCCTAAAGCAACGGTAAATGGAGGTTCAATCGATTTAAATCCAAATCAAACTGACAACACTACTTTTACTGCTACTTATACCATAACATTAGCAGATATCAATTCAGGAAATACAACTAATAGTGCAACTGTATCAGGTACAAATCCTTCAGGAAATAGTATTACTGATATTTCTGATGATCCTACAAACACAACAAATATCGATTTAAATAATGATGGAGATCCTGATGATGCAACCATTACTACTTTAGTTGCTAATCCAAAAATGAGTGTTACTAAAACAGGTGTTTTTCAAGATGAAAATGGCGATGGAATAACACAAGTAGGTGAAACAATAGTATATACTTTTAATGTTAGCAATACAGGAAATGTTACTATTTCGAATATCATAATAACAGATCCTTTAGTAAGCATTTCGGGAACGCCAATAACTTTAAATCCTTTAGAAAACAATAGCACAATGTTTACGGCTGTTTATACAATTAATCAATTAGATATTGATACAGCAACGATTATCAATACTGCAATTGTAAACGGACAAAGTCCTAATGGCGATACTATTACTGATACTTCGGATGACCCTAATAATCCAACAGATAATGATACAAATGGTGATGGTGAACCTGATGATACAACTATTACAACTTTACCAGTTAAAGGAAGTATTAGTTTAACAAAAGAATCGTTACCTGCAACAGATTTAAGTTATGATACTGTTGATGAAAAAATCACCTATAAATTAATTGTAACTAACACAGGAAACACCACATTAACAAACATCAATATAACTGATAGTAATGCTGATATAGGAAGTATAAACCCAGCTACAATTTCCGAAATAATACCAGGAGCTAGTACAATTATCAATGCAGAACATACTATTACAAAAAATGATTTAAACAATGGTTTTGTTAAGAATACGGCTAATGTTATGGCTACAGATCCTTCTTTAAATATTATTGAAGATACTTCTGATGACCCTAATAACCCAACAGATAATGATACAAATAATGATGGTGAACCTGATGATATAACAAATACTGTATTATCTCAAAAGCCAGCAATATCACTAGAAAAAATAGCCATTTTTAATGATGAAAATGGTGATAACTTTCCGCAAGTAGGAGAAACAATAACCTATAATTTTAATATAACAAATACAGGAAACATAACAATAAATAACATCACTATTACAGATCCTTTAGTAACAGTAAATGGTGGACCAATTACATTAACCTCAGCAGAAACAAATAACAATACATTTTATGCTGAATATGTAATTACTCAATCAGATATCGATTTAGGAATTATTACCAATACAGCTACCGTAAACGGAGAAGCTATCAATGGAAATAATGTAACCGATACTTCTGATGATCCAAATAACACAACTAATAATGATATAAATAATGATGGTGAACCTGATGATACAACTATTACGACTTTAGCTAATAATCCAGAATTAACATTATTAAAAACAGGTGTTTTTATAGATACTAATAATGACGGATTAGCTCAAGTAGGAGAACAAATTAAATATATTTTTGATGTATCTAACACAGGAAACGTTACTATTTCTAACATTAATATAACAGATGCGATTGTTACAGTTTCTGGAAATCCAATAACATTAATTCCTGGAGAAACAAATAGTACTACTTTTACAGCTATCTACACATTAACTTTAGCTGATGTAAATACTGGTAATATTATTAACACAGCAACTGTTAACGGAACAACTCCTTCGGGAAATAATATTGTAGATACTTCTGATGATCCAACAACAACAGATGATAACGATGCGACAATAACAACACTTATTAGAACTCCTAAATTAGAGCTATACAAAGTAGGAACTTTTAATGATGAAAACGGAGATGGAAATCCTCAAACAGGGGAAACTATTTCTTATACTTTTGATATTAGAAACGTTGGTAATGTTACTATTACTAATATTATTGTTACAGATCCTATTGTTACAGTTTTAGGAGGAGCTATTACTTTAAATCCTTCTGAAGTAAATAACACTCATTTTTCAGCTATTTATACCATTACTCAACAAGATATCGATGCAGGAAGCTTAACAAATACAGCAATTGCAACAGGTCTTGATACTGATGGTGGAATTGTTTCTGATGTAAGTGATTATTCTGATGATCCTAACAATCCTAATAATATCGATTTAAACGGAGATGGAGATCCAGATGATCCTACAGTAACAAGTCTTACAGGAAATCCTCAATTAAATTTAAACAAAACAGCCATATTTAACGATATTGATGGAAACGGATTTGCAAATGTAGGCGAAACAATCAATTATATATTTACTGTTACCAACTCAGGAAACTTAACTATAAGTAATATCAATATTTCAGATCCATTAGTAAACGTTAGCGGAATGCCAATAACATTACTTCCTTCTGAAACTGACAATACTACATTTAGTGCAACATATACATTAACTCAGTTTGATTTAGATAAAGGAACTATAACCAATAGTGCCATAGTTAAAGGACAAAATCCTAATGGTTCTATTATTTCTGATACTTCGGATGATCCTAATAATAGTACAAATGTAGATAATAACAATGATGGTAATCCTGATGATGCTACAGTTTCAATATTAAACACAAAAGAAAGCATCAGTATAACAAAAGAAACTTTACCAGCTACCGATGGAGCTTACGACACAATAGATGAACAAATAAACTACGCTATTATTATTACTAACACAGGTAATGTAACGCTTAGTAATATTGTTATTTCTGATACAAATGCTGATGCAGGAAGTATTTTTCCTGATACAATAACGACACTTGCACCAGGTGAAAGTATAAACGCAGTAGCAATTCATACAATTACTCAAACCGATTTAAATACAGGAGTTGTTTTAAATACGGCTACTGTAAATGCAGTTGGTACTTTTGGAAACACAATAACAGATACTTCGGATGATCCAAACAATTCAACAGATAATGATACAAATGGTGATGGTGAACCTGATGACACAACAAGTACAACTATGATACAAACGCCAGCAATATCATTAATAAAATCTGCTGATATTGCTCCCGATGGTCTATGGAATGCCGTAGGTGAAGTTATTACTTATACCCTAGTTGCTGTTAACACAGGTAATGTAACACTTAGTAATATTATTATTTCTGATACAAATGCTGATACAGGAAGTGTAGTTCCTAATAATATTGCATCAATTTCTCCAGGAGAACAAGTTGTATTTACAGCAAGTCATACTATTACACAAGATGAATTAAATGCAGGTTATGTAACCAACACAGCTATTGTTACAGCTCAAGATACTAATGGAAATAGTATTACTGATGAATCTGATGACCCAAATAACCCAACAGATAATGATACAAATGGTGATGGTGAACCTGATGATGCAACTATAACGCTTACTCCACAAAGCGCAACAATTAACGTAACAAAAACTGTAGATAAATTATCTTACACTAATATTGGAGAAATACTAACCTACAATATTACTATTACTAACAACGGTAATGTAACATTGTTAAATCTTATTATTTCTGATGCCAATGCTATTATAACAAGTGCTAATACAATTCCATCGTTAGCTCCTGGAGAAGTTTTTGTAGCCACAGCTGAACACACAGTTACTATTGCTGATATCAATAATGAATATGTTTCAAACACAGCTTACGTAAGTGGAACTGTAATAAATAGTACTGATACTATAAAAGAAGATTCTGATGATATTGATGATTTAACAAATACTGATATTGATAATGATGGCGATTTTGAAGATCCTACAATAAGTATTTTTAACGGCTCATCTGATTTAAGCATAACCAAAACGGTTGATAATTTAAATCCAATAGTTAACAGTGAAGTTGAATTTACTATTACACTAACAAATAAAGGTACAGTTACAGCTAATAACATCAATATAAAAGAAGTAATACCTAGCGGATATACCTTTATTTCTTACACTAGTTCAGTAGGTTCTTATTCTGATACAACAGGAAACTGGAATGTACCTACTATAAATAGTGGAGACAACGAAACCTTATATATAATTGCGGAAGTTTTAGGCGTTGGAGATTATATAAATACCGCTACAATCAGCAACTTTGAAGGAGCTAATGATAGTGATACACAAAATAATACTGCCTATGCTGTAGCAGCACCTAAATGTTTAGAAGTATACAATATATTTACGCCTAATAATGATGGAGGAAATGATTCTTTTGTAATCAGTTGTATAGAAAAATACCCTAACAACACACTAGAGATTTTCAATAGATGGGGAAATACTGTTTTTAAAGCTAAAGGTTATAAAAATAACTGGAAAGGAATTTCTAACGGAAGAGTAAATATTCAAAAATCAAAAAAATTACCTGTTGGTACTTACTATTATGTTTTAGATTTAGGAGATAATACCGAACCAAAAGTAGGTTGGATATACATTAATAGATAAACTATTTTTTATAAATAACTTTTATTAAAAAGCAATCTCAGATGAGGTTGCTTTTTATTTTTTGATAACTTCGTTACTTGCCTATAAAAACAACGCTACTAAGTTTAATTAAATAATGAAAAACGATTTAATGAAGAATTTTTTAAAATCTTTTGATACACTAACCGATAGTGAAATTAATGATTTTATTAATTCAGCAACAAGTAAACATTTAAAGAAACATGATTATTATATTAAAGAAGGTGAAATATGTAGCTCGATTACTTTTGTTTTATCTGGTATATTAAGGTCGTATCATACTTCCGAAAAAGGAGATGATTTTACATACTGTATTACTTTTCCTAATAATTTTATGACAGCTTACTCTTCTTTTTTAACGAATCAACCAACAAAAGAAAATATACAAGCAATTACAGAAACTGAATTATTAATTATTTCGAAAGAAAAAATTCAACTTCTATCGCATCAAAATAACAATTGGACACACTTTCAAAAAATAATAGCAGAACAACAATATGTTGAATTAGAAAAACGAATATTTTTATTACAAAGTAGTGATGCCAAAAAACGATATGCTAACCTGATGGAAAATCAACCTAAATATATCAAAAATATTCCGTTGCAATATTTAGCTTCTTATTTAGGTATTTCGCAAAGACATTTAAGTAGAATTCGTAAAGATTTTTCTTTTTAAGACATTTGTCATGTAGAATTAAAATCGGTAACTATAATTTAGCTATTAATAATTAACAGCTAAAAAATGAGTAAGAAAATAGTAATTATAAATGGGCATCCGAATAAAAATAGTTTTAATTTTGGATTAGCAGAAGCATATAAAAAAGGAGCATTAGAAAGTAATGCTGAGGTTAAAGAAATTATTATTGCTAACTTAAAATTCAATCCAAATCTTGAAGCTGGTTTTCAAAAAATATCAGCATTAGAACCCGATCTTTTAGATGCTTGGGAAAAAATTAAATGGGCAAATCATTTAGTTTGGGTTCATCCTGTTTGGTGGGGAGGATTACCCGCAATTATGAAAGGTTTTATCGACAGACTTTTTTTACCTGGTTTAGCATTTAAATACAAAGAAAATTCTGTTTTTTGGGATAAACTATTAATAGGAAAAACAGCTCGTATTATTACTACGCTCGATCAGCCAAGTTGGTATTATTGGTTAGTCTATGGAAAACCAAGTGTAAATCAATTAAAAAATTCAACTTTAAAATTCTGTGGAATTAAACCTGTTAAAGTATCCTATTTTGGAATTATTAAAACTTCAAATAATAGCTTAAGACAAAAATGGATTGCTAAAGTTGAAAAACTAGGAAAACTTAATAAATAACAACACTAAAAAAAAGCAACTTCATTTTTTGAGGTTGCTTTTTGTTTTTTAATTAAAACTAAATTTATATAATTAGTAAAAAATACTAGCCCCGATTGAAGCAATTGTTTGAGCTCTTTTTTGTTTTTTTCAAACAAAAAAAGCGAGTGCGGAAAGCGGGAAATTGCTTCAAATAAAAAATTAAATACTACAAAACTCTTTTTGCTTTTACAAAAGCTTTTCGCCAATAATTAGTGTGTAACGAACTTATAATTACGCCACTAGAACTACTCGAATGTATAAAACGAATATCTTTATTTTTTACCGAAGTAACCAAACCAACATGATTTACATTCCCTCTTTTCCTTGATGTTTTAAAGAATAATAAATCGCCACGCTTAACCTTTCCTAAAGAAATTTGATATCCTTTTGCATACATTTGGCGCGATGTTCTAGGTATTTGAACATTACGATGTTTAAAAGAAGTGTAAATTAAACCCGAACAATCCATTCCTCTTTTAGTCGTTCCTCCATATTTATACGGAGCTCCTTTATAACTAACGGCTGTCCAAACAATTTTATCAGCAATAGTTACTTTTTTTGATGAATTAGTAGATTTATGTGTTGATTTTTTAGGTTTTTTATAAGAGTTTACATTTTTTGACGATCCACAAGAAATCACTAAAAAAGAAAGTATTAAAATAAATAATAGTTTTTTAATCATAAATAATACTGTTTTTTAACTCGTTAAACCATCTACAATTAATTTCGCTGTTTTTTCTGATGCTCCTTTTCCTCCTAATATTTGTTCTAAATCGAAATAATCTAAAAACAGTTTATTTCTTTGTTCAGGTTCTAAAATACGTTTTAATTCTATTGATAAATTTTCTTTGGTAAAATCATCTTGAATCAATTCTTTAACCACTTCTTTATTCATAATTAAATTAACCAACGAAATATATTCTAACGTAATAATTCGTTTTGCAATTTGGTATGAAATTTTACTTCCTTTATAACAAACCACTTGAGGCACTTTAAATAAGGCTGTTTCTAAAGTTGCTGTACCCGAACCAACCAAAGCAGTATTTGAAATACTCAATAAATCGTAAGTTTTATTATTGATAAATTTCACATTTTTATCTCCAATAATAGTTTTATAAAATTCGTAAGGCTGACTAGGAGCACCTCCAATAACAAACTGATAATCAGAAAAATCATCAACTAAAGACAACATTACTGATAACATTTTTGTAATTTCTTGTTTTCGGCTACCAGGTAATAAAGCGATAATATCTTTTTGCCCCAAATCATGAGTTATTCTAAAAAGAGTTTCATCTACTTGTTCTCTACCTTCAATTCCATCAATTAACGGATGTCCTACAAAATTTACATCGTAATTATATTTCTGATAAAACTCCTTTTCAAACGGAAGAATAACAAACATAGCATCAATATCACGTTTAATATCTGCTACCCTACCTGCTCTACTAGCCCAAACTTGGGGAGAAATATAATAATTTGTTTTAAAACCTTGTTGTTTAGCCCATTTGGCAATACGTAAATTAAAGCCTGAATTATCTATAAAAAGAATTACATCGGGCTTAAAATTAGCAATATCTTTTTTACAAAAAGACATCATACCTAATATTTTTCTTAAATTAAGTAACACTTCAACAAAGCCCATAAAGGCACGTTCCTTATAGTGTTTTACAAGTGTACCTCCTACTTCTTGCATTAAATCGCCACCCCAAAAACGAATATCTGCTTTTGGATCTTCTTTTAATAAAGATTTCATCAAATTGGCTCCGTGTAAATCTCCAGAAGCCTCCCCTACAAGAATGTAATATTTCATTAACAGTATTTTATATGAATTTTAAAATAAGTGAAATTACAGCTATGGCAACCGTTGTTATTAAAACACCTCTTGCTCTATAATCTTGCTTCTTTTTTAAAAACACCCAAAAAACAAATAAGTTAGGAAGTGCAGCTAAAGCTAATACAGCTCCTAAAACACCACCTTCAAGCACTTTTTTTAAGGTTTCGGTAATTGTATCATCAGAAATAAATTCTAAATACATAAAAAGACCACAAGCTGTGGCTATTAAAGATACTAAAATTCCGATAAATACTTCTTTATTTATATATCCCATGAGTTTAATTTTTGAATTGCGTGATGTGCTGTCATATCAAACTGAACAGGAACTACTGAAATAAAACCATTTTCTAACGCCCAAATATCGGTATCTTGTCCTTTATCTCTATTGATAAATTCACCTGATAACCAATAATATTCTTTCCCCGTAGGACTTTTACGTTTATCAAAATCTTCTTTCCAATATCCATTTGCTTGACGACAAACACGAATACCTTTAATATCTTTTTCTTTTAACTTCGGAATATTTACATTTAAAACTACGCCATCTGGCAATCCGTTTAGTAATACATTCAATACTATTTTTTCTATAAATTTTTTAGCGGCTCTAAAATCAGCACGCCAATCAAAATCTAATAAAGAAAAACCAATTGCAGGAATTCCTTCGATACCAGCCTCTACAGCAGCACTCATAGTTCCTGAATAAATAACGTTTATCGATGAATTTGCTCCATGATTAATTCCTGAAACACATAAATCGGGTGTGCGATTTAAAATTTCATTTTTAGCCATTTTAACACAATCGGCAGGCGTACCAGAACAACTATATTCTATTTGCGGACCGTCATCAATTGTAATAGGATTACAATGCAATACATTATTTACTGTAATTGCGTGTCCCATACCACTTTGAGGGCTGTCAGGAGCAACAACAACTACATCTCCTATTTTATTCATTATTTCAATAAGCATACGAATACCTGGTGCGGTAATTCCATCATCATTCGTTACCAAGATTAAGGGTCTTTCTTGCATAGTAAGTTTGTTTTACAACAAATGTAACATAAAAAAAGCATTCTTATTTTAACATTTTGTAAAGACAAAACCCTTTATTTTATATGTAAAATTGTAGTAATCAAATAAAAAACAAACTACTATCGTTATTTATTTTTTTAACTATCTTTATTGTTATTATCTTTTCTGATAAAAATCGACTTAAATAAAGCGAAGATTCGTAACTTATATCAAAAAAAGACACTATTTATTTTTTAGACTGATAAAAAAGTATCTATTCTAAAAAATAAATTAGGTATAAAAATTAAAGAAGTAGTTATAAAAAATGCTGAAATTAAAAAATTGGCATTATTTTAGTGATTTAGTAATACAAGCACAACATTAAATTCAGAAGGTACATGAAGAAGAAATTTATCATTCCATTTTTAGCAATTATAATATTATTTTCAAAATCAATTTATTCGAATACGACTTCGGAAAAAGACCCTGAAAAAGATAAAGTAATTGTATATGTTTTAAAAAATATTTTAAGCAGATATCATTATGTTAAAAAAGAATTAAATGATGATTTTTCTGAGCATGTTTACAATAATTTTATTGATGGTTTAGACCCTAATAAAAGATATTTTACTCAAGAAGATTTAAAAGAATTTTCTCAATTTAAATATGAAATAGATGATCAATTAAAAAATACTGAAATTGATTTCTATAAATTAGTTTATAATCGATTTTTAGAAAAATTAAGTGCTGCAAAAAATAATTATCGCACTTTATTAACACAGCCTTTTAATTACAAAAAAAACGAAGAAATTAATGTTGATTACGAAAAAATTCCGTTTGCTGCAAACGAAATCGAATTAGTTGATTATTGGAGAAAACAGTTAAAATTATCAATATTAAGTAGAATTGAAGAAGCTGAAGATGTACAAAACAAAGAAGCTGAAAAAGATAAAAAAACAAAAAAGAAAAAGTTTTCAGAACTAGAAATTGAGGCTAGAAAAGAAGTCTTAAAAAACATGAATGAATTATACGAGCGTATTGATGAACTTGAAAATTCTGATTGGTACTCTACTTTTTTAAATAGTGTTGTTAGTGGTTTTGATCCACATACTACTTATATGTCACCTCGAATAAAATCTCGTTTTGACCAAGAAATGTCTGGTAAATTAGAAGGAATTGGAGCTCGTTTACAAAAAAAAGGAATTTACACACATATTGTTGAACTAATTTCTGGAGGTCCTGCTTGGAAACAAGGTGATTTAGAACCTGAAGATATCATTTTAAAAGTAGCGCAAGGTGATGCAGAACCTTTAGATATTGTTGGTATGCGATTAGATGATGCTATTAAATTTATCAAAGGAAAAAAAGGAACAGAGGTTCGTTTAACTGTTAAGAAAAAAATTGACGGATCTATAAAAATTATTCCAATTATTAGAGATGTTGTTGAATTAGATGAAACATTTGTAAAATCAAGTATTGTTGAAAAAAATGGTGAAAAATATGGACTTATCGACCTACCAAGATTTTATATTGATTTCAATGATTTAAGCCGTAGAGATGCTGCCAAAGATATGGAGCAAGAAATTGAGCGTTTAAAAAGTGAAAACGTAAAAGGTATTATTGTTGATTTACGTGACAACGGTGGAGGCTCTTTAAAAACAGCCATAGAAATTGGTGGACTATTTATTGAAAAAGGTCCTATTGTACAAGTAAAATATAGAGGTGAAGATCCTTTAGTAAAAAATGATACTGATGCTAAAACGCAATGGAATGGTCCTTTAGTAGTAATGGTTAATGAATTTTCAGCTTCAGCTTCTGAAATTTTTGCAGCAGCAATGCAAGATTATAAACGTGGAGTAATTATTGGAGGTAAACAAACCTACGGAAAAGGAACAGTTCAAAATGTAATGCCTATCAATCGTTTTTATGAAAAATATCCTAGTGATTTAGGTGCTTTAAAAATGACTATTCAAAAATTTTATAGAATTAACGGTGGATCAACTCAAATTGAAGGTGTTTATTCTGATATATCATTACCAACTAGATATAGCTATATGAAATTTGGAGAACGTGATTTAGACGGTGCTTTACCTTGGGATAAAGTGCAACAAGCAAAATACGATACAACCAATTCATACAGTAACTTTAGCGATGTAGTATATAATAGTAAACGTCGTGTACTTGAAGATAAGAAATTTAATGAGATTAATAAATATGCCAAATGGTTAAAAAAGAATCAAGAAGAAAGAGTTTATTCTTTAAAATATAGCGCTTTTAAAAAAGAAAGTGAGAAAAAAATAAAAGAAGGATCTCTTTTTAAAGATGTTTTTAAATTCGATTCTAATTTGACTTTTAATTCACCTAAATATGAATTGAATTTATTTGTAAAAGATACTGTTTTAAAAGAAAAACGTGTTGTGTGGCATAAAAATCTAAAAAAAGATATTTATTTAAACGAAGCACTTAATGTTTTAAGTGAATTAAAAATGAATGAAAATTACACTCTTGTAAAGCAATAAAAAACATATAAAAAAAGCAGCCTAAATTGGCTGCTTTTTTTTATTGATTAAGCTATATTTATTTTAATAACTAAACCTTCATTAGAACGAACGTTAAAAACAGTTTCATCTTCAAAAATTAAATACTGTCCTTTTACTCCAACTAAAACACCTGTATAATTTTGCGATTTTACAATATTTAAACTCTTTGGTTTTAATGGATATTTTTCAACAGGAAAATTAATAAGCGTCTCTTTATTATTTTCGATAATATATTGTTGTGCTTCTTCAGGAATAAAATTTCGTAATTTCTCTTTCCATGATATTAAACTTTCATCTTCAATATCATTTTTTAGCATTTTACGCCAATTAGTTTTATCTGCTACAAATTCTTTTAAAGCAATTTCTGTAATTCCTGCTAAATATCTGTTTGGAACTTCAACAACCTCAATAGCTTCGTGTGCTCCTTGGTCAATCCAACGTGTAGGTACTTGTGTTTTTCTGGTAACTCCAACTTTTACATTACTAGAATTTGCTAAATACACAATATGTGGTTTTAATTGTACGCTTTTTTCATACGCCAAATCACGATCTTCTATATCTAAATGCGCTTTACTTAATTCAGGTCGCATAATCCAATCTCCTGCATTTGGAGTTTCAAAAAAACATTTTTTACAAAATCCTTGACGATATACTTCTTTTTCTAAATGACAATTTAAACATTCGTACTTAACAAAGCTTAAGGTTATCTTCTTATTTATCAACTGATTCATATTTAGAAAATCAGTTTTCATATCTAAATAATACTGAACCGTATCTAAATTTTCTGTGGTCATTTTTTTTAAAACTCCTTGGTATTCCATGTCTTAAATTTTATTACATTTAGCTCCACAAACTTACAGTAAAAAAACTGAATTAAGACTCAACCTATGTCGTTTCCATTTATAAATGCTATCATTTCTTGGTTTTTAAAAAAACGTAAACATCAATTAGAATTATTTTTAAAATATCCTATTGATGTACAAAATGAATTACTTCAAAAGCTATTAAATACAGCAAAAGATACGGAGTTTGGGAAGCAATATAATTTTTCATCGATAAAAAATTATGCTGATTTTTCAACAAAAGTACCAATTCAAGAATATGAAAGTATAGAACCACTTATTGAACGTTGTAGAAAAGGCGAACAAAACTTATTTTGGCCTACTCCTATTCGATGGTTTGCAAAAAGTAGCGGAACAACAAATGCTAAAAGTAAATATATACCTGTTAGTGAAGAAGCTATCGAAGATTGTCATTTAAAAGCAGGAAAAGATATGCTGTGTTTGTATGTTTCAAACAATGAGAATTCGAAAATGTTTAAAGGAAAAGGCTTAAAATTAGGCGGTAGTACGGCTATTTATGAAAATAATAATTCTTCTTTTGGTGATTTATCAGCAATTTTAACTAAAAACTTACCTTTTTGGGCAGATTTTAGCTCTGCTCCTAGCCACGAAATTTCTTTAATGGCAGAATGGGAAACCAAAATGGAAGCTATTATTGATGAAACTATTAATGAAAACATCACTAGTTTATTTGGCGTTCCTAGTTGGATGCTAGTGCTTTTAAACAGAGTTTTAGAAAAAACTGGAAAAGATAATATCTTAGAAGTTTGGCCTAATTTAGAAGTTTATTTTCATGGTGGCGTAAATTTTAGTCCTTATCGAGAACAATACAAAAAACTAATTCCGAAAAAAGACTTTAAATACTATGAAACTTATAACGCTTCGGAAGGTTTTTTTGCTATTCAAGATGTCAATAATTCGGAAGAATTACTGTTAATGTTAGATTATGGTATTTTTTATGAGTTTATCCCTATGGATAAATATGATGGTGAAAACTCACCTACAATTCCGCTTTCAGAAGTAAAAAAAGATATTAGTTATGCTGTTGTAATTACTACCAACGGAGGCTTATGGCGTTATTTAATTGGTGATACTATTCGATTTACATCAACAGATCCATATCGTATAAAAATTACAGGACGCACCAAACATCATATTAATGTTTTTGGTGAAGAATTAATTATTGAAAATGCTGAAAAAGCTTTAAAATCGGCAAGTAAAAAAACAAATGCAAGTATTAAAGATTATACTGTTGGACCTATTTTTATGAATGATAATAAAAGTGGTGGACACGAATGGATTATCGAATTTAGTAAAGCCCCCGAAAACATGGCATATTTTACCGAATTATTAGACAATGCATTAAAAGCAATTAATTCTGATTACGAAGCAAAACGTTATAAAAACATGACCTTAGGAATACCAATTGTGCATCAAGCTCGTGAAAATTTATTTTACGATTGGTTAAGAGAAAAAGGAAAATTAGGTGGTCAGCATAAAGTACCAAGATTGTCTAATTCTCGTTGGTTTTTAGAGGAACTACTATAGTTTAAAATCTATTGGCATAGTATAAACAACCCCAACATTATGACCATTTTCTTTTCCTGGTAAAAAATCAGGAAACAATAATACAATACGTTTTACTTCATCTTCTAAATCACTTTTATCGCCTGAACTAAATGTTTCTACTCTATCTACCTTACCATATTTAGTAATTATACTTTAGAAAAGTAACACCTTATTTAAAAATATGAGTTTTTTAGAACAAAATGCCTCTTTATTATTAGAAAATCCTGAACTAGCTACTGCTTTTGAAGAAATAATGACTTTTAAAAAGTATCCAAAAAATCATATTTTACATTGAATCAGGAAAGGTTTGTAATCATATGTATATAATTACTACAGGTATCGCTCGAATATTTTATTATAAAGAAGATAAAGATATTACAGTTCATATTTCGGCAGAACAAGAAAGTATTACAACTATAGATAGTTTTATTCAACGTAAAAAAAGCAAATACAATATTGAAGCTTTAGAAGAATTAGAAGTCTTGGAAATAACACATGCTGATTTAGAAAACTTATTTGAATCAAATCCAAAATTTGAGCGTTTTGGCAGATTGTTTTTACAGCAAATTTATATTGATCTTGTTGAAAGAATTGATGACCTACAACTACATACAACTCAAGAACGTTATGACATTTTATTAAACAAAAAACCACATCTTTTTAAAAGAGTTTCAGCAAAACATATTGCTTCTTTTTTAGGAATGACTCCTGAAACGTTTAGTAGAATTAGAGCAAAATAGTTTTCTTGATAATTGTCAAGAATAATTAAAACACTATAAAATATCTTTGTCATATAATCTACAATTATGATAATAGCAGATGCTTTACAGCAGTTTTATACCGAAAATAACTTTGATAAAGATGGCGGAGAAAATGCAAAAACGTTTGAACTAAAATTTAAACTTTTTACTTTAAAACTTCCAAATTCTCAATTTAGAAAAGATATAATTCATGTTCATGATATTCAACATGTTTTATATAAATGTGACACCACATGGAAAGGAGAAGCTTTTATTGCCGGTTGGGAAATTTCAACTGGATTATGGAAACATTTTCCTATCGGATTTATTAGTTTATGGGCAATGGGATTCTCTTTTTTAAATCATCCAAAAGAAGTTTTTAAAGGATACAAAGCAGGATTAGAAGTAACAGGAATAATTGATTTACAACTTACTAAAAAACAATTATTAGCATTAACAGTAAATCAATTAAAAGATAAAATTCAAAATAAAAAAATTGTTAAAATGAATTTCTTACAAACTATATTTTATGTTTTTTGGATATTTGTCAGTCTTTTTATATTATTATTTCCTATTAGCTTACTTCCATTTTTATTGCTTTTTAATTAAAATATACTTGCTGAAATATTCAAAAGCTGAAGTTCTATACTTCAGCTTTCAATAATTTAAAATGTATTTTTTTATTTTAATCAACATTAAAATTAATTGGCAAAACATAACCTGTTGTAACTATTTCGCCATTCTTTTCTCCTGGTATCATTTTAGGTAATTTTTGTATAACATCTACTCCATGTTCTTTTAATAATTTATGTGGTGCACGTGCTTTAACATCAATAATATTACCTTTTTTATCAATTTTAAACTGAACATAAATTCTTTTTTTCCTGATGATAAACCTAAAGTATTTGCTAATTTAGTATCAAAATTTTCTTTTACAAATTTTGTTATACTTTTACTAAAACACTCTTTATCTCCTTCTGTGCAATTAGGAAATGTTGGCGATTTATCTAAATCTGAAAAAGAAATTTCATCATCATTAATATCTTGTAAATTTTTTAATCTGTCAGAATCATAAAAAATCATTTTTCTATTATTAGTAGTTTCAAAAATTCTCATTTTAATTGGTAAAGAATTATCTTCTAAACTATTTAATAAATCTTGATATTCCTCTTTTTCTTCAGATGTTAATTCTGATACTAAAACTTCTTTGGTATTAGGCATACCATTTCCTGAATAAATATCAAGATATTTACCCTGATAACCACTAGAAGGTACAGCTGTTATTTTACCATTTATAGTTTGATAAACCATTACTGGTTGTTTTACTGATTGTGTAGTTTCTTTCTTTTCAACATTACAAGAAGTATATAAAACCATACTAACTAATAGCGGAATTAAGATTAAATACTTCAATTGTTTTACTTCTGTTGATTTTCCTTTTGTCATCATAATAACTCTTTTTTTGATTAATGATTGTTTATAAAATTGATTGATAAATGAAATGTTATCTACCTGAAATACATCTGATAATAAGTTATTTATATAATTTTCTTTTAATGTATTTTTGCTTAACTCACCATCAGAAATATATTCATGTACTAAGGTTATTCTATTTTGATACACATAAACCATCGGATTAAACCACATAAAAATCCTAAGAAATTCAAAAAACAATAAATCAAGTGTGTGTTTTTGTTTACTATGTACTAATTCGTGTTGAATTATTTTTTCTTGTTTTTCTTCCGAAATTCCATCACCTAAAAATATATAGTTAAAAAATGAAAAAGCTTTTGATTTTTTAGGTAATAACACTAATTTATATAGGTTTTTTTTTCGCTTCCGTATTTAAAAATTAAATGAATTATTCGTTGTAATTTTAAAATAAAGATTATAAAAAACAATAAACATCCAGTAATAAAAAGCACATCTAAATAATTTACAGATTGATAAAATGTTGATTTTTCTATAATATTTTGAGGTGATAAAAATACTTCTGGTAATAAGATAGGATATTCCTGTTTTACCACTTTTTGTATTGTTGGTATTTTTAAAAATGGCAATAAAAATGAAATAACAGCAGTACTTAACAAGTACCATCTATTTTTAACAAAAAAAGTTTCTTTGCTTAAAAACAAATCATAAACAGCCACAAATAATACTTGAAATAAAATTACTTGAATAATATAATTTATCATAGCTTTTTGTTTTTATCAACTTCTTTTAAAATGCTTTCTAATTCTTGAATATCCATTTTATTTTCTTTCATAAAAAAAGATACCATACTTTTAAAAGAGCCTTCAAAATAACCGTTCATTAACTTATGCAAACTATCATTACTATAATCCGATTTTTCTATTAACGGATGATAAATATAACCTCTTCCCTTTTGTTGATGTCCTACAAACTCTTTAACTTCTAAAATTCTGATAATTGTTGATACCGTATTATAAGCTGGTTTTGGTACAGGTAATTCAGCTATAACTTCTTTTACCGAAGCTATTTTTAAACTCCATAATACCTGCATTATTTCCTCCTCTGCTTTTGTTAATTGTTTGCTCATTATTTTACTATTTACTTTTATACACTTCAAATATAACTAAAAAATTAGTTTAAACTAATTATTTAGTTAAAAAATATTTTTTTAGATATAAACGTTATGCTGAATTTATTTCAGCATCGCATAAAACTAAGAACTACGGCAAATCAGGATGTGAAACTGAAATAAATTCAGTTTGACGGATTTGATTTATTAGGGATAATAAATTTTATTAAAAATACTAAATCGAGTAAATATGCCTAGCCCCGATTGAAGCAATTGTTTGAGCTCTTTTTTGTTTTTCTTTTCGAAAAAACAAAAAAAGCGAGTGCGGAAAGCGGGAAATTGCTTCAAAAAAGTTAAAATTTAGCACAAAAAAAAGCGACCCGTCTCAGGGAAGCTTTCCATTGGTTAACAAAACCATGACGCTATTTAAAGCGTCTAACAACACAACTAAATTACTAATTATAAAAATAATCAGCCTGCGAATATACATCTTTTTACGACTTTACCAAACTTTTTTAATTTTTTAACAAAAAAGCTCATTTTGATTATCATTGTTTAATGCTCCAATTGATTGTATATTTGTAGCTTCATTAAAAATAAAAAAAACAACCCATGCAATTATCAGAACAAGAAGTTGTACGTAGAGAAAAATTAGGGAAATTACGTGAATTAGGTATCAACCCATACCCTGCTGATTTATTCCCATTAGATTCTAATTCTAAAGAAATAAAAGAAAACTTCGCGGAAGATAAACAGGTGGTTATTGCTGGTCGTTTAATGGCTATCAATATACAAGGAAAAGCTTCTTTTGCTCAATTACAAGATAGTGAAGGTAGAATTCAACTTTATTTTAATAGAGATGAAATTTGTACTGGAGAAGATAAAACTTTATATAATGATGTTTTTAAAAAATTATTAGATTTAGGTGATTTTATTGGTGTTGAAGGAGAGTTATTCACAACAAAAGTTGGTGAAAAAACAGTAAAAGTAAAATCTTTTAAATTATTGAGTAAAGCCTTAAAACCTTTACCAATGCCTAAAGTAAAAGATGGTGTTACTTATGATGCTTTTACAGATCCTGAGATGCGTTACCGTCAGCGTTATGCTGATTTAGTGGTAAACCCGCATGTAAAAGAAGTTTTTGTAAAACGTACAAAGTTATTTACTGCAATGCGTAACTTCTTTAACGATTCGGGTTATTTTGAAGTTGAAACACCAATTTTACAGCCTATTGCTGGTGGTGCTTCTGCAAGACCTTTTATGACGCATCACAATGCTTTAGATGTGCCTTTATATATGCGTATTGCTAATGAATTATACTTAAAACGTTTAATTGTTGGTGGTTTTGATGGTGTTTATGAGTTTTCTAAAAACTTCAGAAATGAAGGTATGGACAGAACGCATAATCCTGAATTTACAGCAATGGAAATTTATGTAGCTTATAAAGACTACAACTGGATGATGGACTTTACTGAAAAGTTATTAGAACACTGTGCAATTGCCGTAAACGGAACAAGTGAAGCAACTTTTGGTGAACATAAGATTGATTTTAAAGCTCCATACGCAAGAGTTACAATGGCTGATTCTATCAAACATTTTACTGGTTTTGATATTAACGGAAAATCGGAAACTGAACTTTTTGAGGCTGCTAAAGAAATGGGTATCGAAGTTGATGCAACCATGGGTAAAGGAAAATTAATTGATGAAATGTTTGGTGAAAAATGTGAAGGAAACTACATTCAGCCTACTTTTATTACTGATTATCCGAAGGAAATGTCTCCTTTATGTAAAGAACATAGAGATAATCCTGAATTAACAGAGCGTTTTGAATTAATGGTTTGTGGTAAAGAAATTGCAAATGCATATTCTGAATTAAATGACCCGATTGATCAGCGTGAGCGTTTTGAAGCACAATTAAAATTAGCAGAACGTGGTGATGATGAAGCAACTGAATTTATCGATGATGACTTTTTACGTGCTTTAGAATATGGAATGCCTCCTACTTCTGGTTTAGGAATTGGAATGGACAGATTAATTATGTATTTAACGAATAATCCATCTATTCAAGAAGTGTTATTTTTCCCTCAAATGAGACCTGAGAAAAAAGCATCAGCAGTTGAATTAAGCGAAGATGAAAAAGCTGTTTTAGCAATTATTGAAAAATCTGGAAAAATAGATTTGAATAATTTAAAAATACAATCGAGCTTATCTAATAAAAAATGGGATAAAACAATTAAAGGATTAACTAAAAATAAATTAGCTAAAGTTGAAAAAACTGAAGAAGGTTTATTTGTTGAATTAGTATAATTTTTTTCTTACATATAATATAAAAAGCAATCTGAAAAGGTTGCTTTTTTTTATTTGATTATCTATAAAAATGATTTTAAATAATTACAAATCAATAATATAAATTAAACATTCAACTAATTTATTTTTCATAATTTTAAAAAGCTATGAAAAAACTATTACAATACCTTCCCTTTTACTTTCTGATTTGTATAATTATTGGAATTATAATCCAATTTTACACCAATATTTGGCATTATCATTTTAGCTATTTAGCTCTTGTTTTATTGATATCAACAGGGATTTTATTTCTTCTGAAGAAAAAAGTAAAAGCTAAAATTTATTATACCATAATTACAAATTTACTATTTGTTTTTATCGGAATTTCTACCACGTTTATACACAATCCAAAGAATTATGATAATTATTATAAGCGTCATATTACTGATAATTCAAGTATCATAATAAAAATACATAAGGTTTTAAAAACAGGGAATTATAATCATAAATATATTGCTGATGTAATTCAAATTGACACTAAAAAAACAGTTGGAACAATTCTTTTAAATCTTAAAAAAGATAGTATTTCATCACCTTTAAAAGTGGATGATTTAATTTTCACCAAAACTGAATTTAAAAAATTAAAAACACCATTAAATCCGTATCAATTTGATTACAGTAATTATTTATCAAAAAAATATGTATATCAACAAGTTTTTATCAATTCTGATAATTATCAAAAATTAATAAAAAATAACGCTTCAATTTATGGTTTATCTGAAAAAATCAGAAATAAAATTCAAACTTCTTTAAAAGAATATGACTTTACTAAAGATGAATTATCTGTAATTAATGCGCTGTTATTAGGAGAGCGAAAAGATATTTCTAAAAGTCTTATCCAAAGTTATACAAATGCAGGAGCGATACATATTTTGGCTATTTCAGGCTTACATATTGGTATTATACTATTGATGTTAAGTTATTTATTCAAACCTATTGAACATTTCAAAAATGGACTATTAATAAAAAGTTTATTTCTGATTATTTTACTTTGGACGTTTGCTTTTATCGCAGGATTATCGGCTTCAGTAGTTAGAGCTGTTACCATGTTTACGTTTATTGCTATTGGAGACTCTTTCAAAAAAAGAAAATAGTTGAATATTCTTTAATTAGCTCGATGTTTTTTTTATTACTGATAAAGCCTTTATTTTTATTTGATGTTGGTTTTCAGTTGAGTTATATGGCTGTATTCGGAATTATTTGGATACAACCAGTACTTTATAAATTATGGACTCCAAAATTTTGGCTATTGAATAAATTTTGGAGTTTACTAACCGTTTCAATTGCCGCACAAGTAGGAATATTACCAATAAGTTTGTATTATTTTCATCAATTTCCTGGATTATTTTTTATCGCAAACCTTGTAATTATTCCTTTTTTGGGTAGTATTTTAATGGGCGGAATTCTAATAATATTTCTTGCGCTTTTAAAAATACCTTTACAATTTTTATTTGATTTCTACGGATTCATTATTTCATTAATGAATAAAATTGTTGATTGGGTTGCCAAACAAGAAGAGTTTTTATTACAAGAAATACCAATGTCTTTTTATCAAATGATACTTTGGTATCTTGTTGTTATTTTTACATATCAGCTAATTATCAATAAAAAAAATAAGCAACTTATTTTGTTACTTACATCGATAATTATATTACAAGTGACTTTCATTTTTGAAAAGAAAAAACAACAAACAACCCAAGAATTAATTGTTTTTCATAAAAGCAGAAAAAATATAATAGGAATAAGAAATGGAACTAATTTAGATATTTTACACAATTTAGATTCTTCTAAAATTATAACAGAAAGAACAATTAAAAGTTATCGAATACATTGAAAATATAAAAAGTAATTTCTCAAATAAAACACCTGATATTTTTACTTTTACTTCGGATACTATTTTAATTGTAGATAATTTGGGCGTTTATGATATATCGCTTCAAAATCCGATTGTTATTTTACAAAACTCGCCTAAAATTAATCTAGATAGATTAATTAAAAAACTAAATCCGAAGAAAATAATTACTGATGGAAGTAATTACAAAAACTATGTAAATTATTGGAAAACTACTTGTAAAAAACAAAAAACTCCATTTTATGATACTAAAAAAAACGGAGCATTTATCATTAAAAAATAAGTTGTAAAAAAGACTTAAATAGCACTTTTAAATTCCTTTTCAAAAGTTACCCATTCAGTAGTTTTATAAATATCTTTTGTGAAAAAATTAATTATTTTCTCAAAACGTTGTTCACCTAAATAACCAGGAACAGTTTGAATTAATCTTTCTTCTGGGTCAAAAAATGCCGTAGAAGGATAACTCATTTGTCCTTTCATAATTTGTGCTGCTAACTCATGATATTTCATTCTATTTTGCTTTACATATTTATAGGTTTTACCATTAAAACTGATATCATCTTTACCCTCACCGTTCATTTTTACAGCATAATAATTATCATTAATAAACTTAACAATAACATTATTTTTATAAGTTGTTTTATCCATTTTTTTACACCACCCACACCAATCGGTATATAAGTCTACTAAAATAGGTTTTGGATTCTCTTTATTTTTTTCTATTGCTTGCTCAAAAGTTAACCAATTAACTTTTTCTTGTGCTTTTACTCCAACCGAAATAATAGCTAAAACTACTACTAAAATTAATTTTCTCATATATGTTAAGTATCAATAAGTGTACCCAATTTACAAAAAAACCTGTCAATTATAAAAATTGACAGGTTTTTTAAATTTTTTAAATTTTTTATGCTATCTAATTCCGTGCATTAATTTTTTAATTAACGGATTTAAAAATAATAATAACACTCCTACTCCTGCTGGAATAATTGTGAATATTAAGAAGAAATAAGACATTGAATGTTGTTGTACAATTACATCAATATATCCACCTACAAATGCTGCTAAATAATTTCCTGCTGCAATAGCTAAATACCATAAACCGAACATCATTCCAATTTTTTTGGCTGGCACTAATTTAGATACATAAGACAAACCTACTGGAGATAAACATAATTCCCCCATAGTATGTAATAAATACGCTAATACTAACCAAAGTAAACTAACTGAAGCTGTTTTTGCTCCTTGTGGTATACCACTTGATCCGTAAGCTAAAGCTCCAAAACCGATACCTAATAAAATCATTCCTACTGCAAATTTAATAGCTGCTGAAGGATTGAATTTACTTTCCCACCATTTAGAAAATAAAGGTGCTAAACCAATAATAAAAAGTGAGTTTAAAATTAAAAACCATGATGGCTCAATTTCTGCATTTTCTTTTGGAATAATAATACTAAGTTTCCAAAGTGCAATTGCCCAAATACTTAAAAAACTAATACCTAAAGTAATGTTTGATAATGTTATCTTTTTAAAAGTTTGTCCGAATAATTTTAATAATACCCAAGAAATTATTCCTAAAGGAAGAACAGTAACTAATACATCTACAATTTTAAATATTGATGCCGAATTTCCTACTAATTTTAATTGCGTATAATTTTTTGCAAAAATGGTCATAGATCCACTTGCTTGTTCAAAAGCAGCCCAAAAGAAAACTGTTAAAAATGCTAAAATAGCAACAACAATATAACGATCTCTTTGCACATTTGCTGGTATTTTTTCTTCTACTGCTTGAGAGTTTTCAATAGCATCAGATAAATCTACTTTTGAAGTAGGTTCTTTACCAACCTCGCCAAAAATACTTCTACCAAACCAAAATTGTAACATTCCTAAGAACATAAAAACACCTGCTAATCCAAATCCCCAAGAGAAACTTAAATTACTTGCTAAGAATCCACATAAAAGAACTCCTAAAAATCCTCCTGCATTTACTCCCATATAAAAGATCGTAAAAGCTCCATCTTTTCTATCAGGATACTCATTATATAAACCACTTACAATAGAAGTTACATTTGGTTTAAATAAACCATTACCAAGTATTAATAAACCAATACCTAGATATAACATCGTTTCTGTTTCAACAGCCATTGCAGCATGTCCTAAAGTCATTGCGAGTGCTCCAATTGCTACCGCTTTTTGATACCCTAATAATTTATCAGCTAAAAAACCTCCAATAATTGGTGTTAAATATACCGAACTCGTATAAATACCTAATAAACCAATTGCTCTGTTTGTTGTCCATTCCCAACCACCATCAGCAAATGATGAAGTTAAAAATAATACAAAAATGGCGCGCATACCATAGTATGAAAAACGCTCCCACATTTCTGTAAAAAATAATACAAATAATGCAGGCTTATGACCTAGTAGTGTAAAGTCATTCTCTTTAGTTAGTGTACTCATAAAAATGTTTGTTTTATTGATTTTTGAAAAAAAAGCTCTAAATCATATAATATGATTTAGAGCTTTTTAAGAATATATTTTGTTAATCTGCTAACTCGAAACCTTCAGCTTCTTCATTTGAAGTTCCTTGCGTATCTTCAGCACCATGTGTTAATCTTTTCAATGGTTTTAGTAAAGCGATTACTAGTAATCCAAAAACAACTGTAAATATTACAATTCCTGTAAAAATAGTATACTCTCCTAAATGCTCTGAGTTTTCTCCTAAAATACCTGCAACTTTACCTCCAAGCCCCGTAGCAGCAAAATATAATCCCATCATAAGAGATGCATATTTAACAGGAGCTAATTTAGTTACGAATGATAATGATACTGGTGAAGAACATAATTCTCCAATGGTATGAAATAAATAGGCTAATACTAACCATTGCATTCCTGAACTTCCATTAGCTTCGTATTCTCTTACGGCTAATATCATGAAAACAAAACCTAACCCCATAATAATAGTTCCTGTCGCCATTTTAAATAAAGAAGAAGCTTCTTTATTTTTTATTTTTCGCTTCGCCCAAATATTTGCAATCCAAACTGCAAGTAATATAATAAATCCTGCATTTAATCCTTGAAACATTGGTGTAGGAATTAAATATCCGAATAACATTCTATCGGTTTTTGTTTCTGTATAAACACTCATTAATCCTCCTGCTTGTTCAAAAGCTCCCCAGAAAACAATAACTAATAGAAAAGAAAGAAGTAATACTAAAAAACGATCTTTTAATATTTTAGTTTCTAAACTTTTATAAATCATCATCATTAAACCAACAACAAAAGACAAGAAAATAAATAATGTACCATACCCCCAATGATCAACACCTTTAAAAGTAAAACCAGCGTATATTGATAGTGCTAATAATACTACAAAAATAGTTAACTGTACTGGGTTTTTAAAAATGTTCGAAAATATTTTAACTAAAGAAACATCGTTCTTTTTTTCTTCAACTGTAGGTTTATTACCAACATGAATAATATATTTTTGCCCATAAACATATACCGCTAAACCTAATAACATTGCAATTCCTGCTAAACCAAAACCTGCATGCCACCCCCATTTAGCCACTACAACACCAATAATAGATGTGGCTAATAATGACCCTAAATTTATTCCTATATAAAAAATACTAAACCCTTTATCTCTTCGGATATCTCCTTTTTTATAAAGTCCCCCAACCATTGTTGAAATATTTGGTTTTAAACAACCTACTCCTAAAATAATTAAACCTAAACCAGCAAAAAATGCCCATTCTGCTTCTACCGCCAAAATTCCATGCCCTAGAACTAAAATAATAGCACCGAGCATAACGGTTTTTCGTTGTCCTAAAACTTTATCAGCCAAAATTCCTCCAGGAATAGAAATAACATACACTAACATTACATACCAACCGTATAATTGATACGCCTCTAAATTTGTCCATCCCAAACCAGGACCATCTTTATGTGATGCTTCAGCAATCATATAAATAACCAATAAAGCACGCATTCCATAGTAAGAAAAACGCTCCCACATTTCTGTGAAAAACAATACATATAATCCTATTGGATGCCCAAATAATTCTTTTTCGTGTGGCTTTTTTACTTCATTCATTTTTTATAAATTGTTTTTAATAAAATTTGTCATTTTAGTATATAAATGCAAACGAGTATTACCACCGTAAATTCCGTGATCTTTATCTGGATACATTCCCCATTCAAATTGCTTATTAGCTTGAATTAAAGCTTCCGCCATTCTGTACGCATTTTGAACGTGTACATTATCATCACCTGTTCCGTGAATTAATAAATACTTTCCTTTTAATAATTCTGGATAATTTAAAGGAGAATTACTATCATAACCAGTTGGATTTTCTTCAGGAGTACGCATATAACGTTCTGTATAAATAGTATCGTAAAAACGCCAAGTAGTAACTGGTGCTACTGCTATTGCTGTTGCAAAAATATCGTTTCCTTTTAAAATACAGTTTGTACTCATGTGTCCACCAAAAGACCATCCCCAAATACCTACTCTTTTTTCATCAACATAAGGTAATGTTGCTAATTTTTTAGCTACTGCTATTTGATCTTCTGTTTCATATTTTACTAAATTCAAATATGTTACTTTTTTAAAATCTCTACCTTTAAAACCTGTTCCTCTACCATCAACACAAACAACTATATAACCGTTTTGTGCTAACATTTGATGCCAATAATCATTTGCATTATTCCAGCTATTTTTTACACTTTGAGACCCTGGACCAGAATATTGATACATCAATACAGGATATTTTTTATTTGCATCAAAATTAGCAGGTTTAATCGTGTACATATTTAAGTCGTTTCCGTTTACATTAATAGTAGAAAATTCTTTTTTACTTAAATTATATCCAGCTACAACTTGTTTTAAAGCCGCATTATCTTTTATTGTTTTTAATACTTTTCCTGCATCATTTCTTAAAGAATATATATTCGGAGTATTGGCATCAGAAAATGTATTAATAAAGTAATTCATGTTTTTACTAAATGCACCTCTATTAGTTCCTAAAGGATTACTTAATAATTTTTTATTTTCTCCAGTTAAAGAAACACTATAAACACCTCTATTTATCGAACCATTTTCTACAGATTGATAATAAATTGTTTTTTTATCAGAATTAAAACCATAGTAATTTGTTACCTCCCAATTACCTTTTGTTACTTGGTTTATTAATTTTCCTTTTTTATTATAGTGATATATATGATTATATCCATCTTTTTCGCTTGACCAAATGAAGCTATTATCATCTAAAAAAGTTAAATCATCATTAACGGCAACAAATGCCTTATCTTTTTCATTCAATATTAATGAAGTTTCGTATGTTTTAGCATTAACAAAATACATTTTCAAATCATTCTGATGACGATTTAAAGTACGTACGGCTAAAACATTATCATCTTTAGTCCAATTAATTCTTGGAATATATTCGTAATCTCCAAAAATCATTTTTGAAGTTCCATTCGTTGATAAATTATAAATATGTAAGCTAACTTTAGCGTTATCTTCTCCTGCTTTAGGATATTTAAAAACATGTTGTGTTGGGTAAATTCCTTTTCCGTAAATATCCATAGAAAAAGTTTTTACAGCACTTTCATCAAAACGTAAAAAAGCAAGATTGTTACCATTTGCACTCCATTCAAAAGCTTTTACAAAAGCAAATTCCTCTTCGTAAACCCAATCGGTAATACCGTTTATAATTTTATTTTTTTCACCATCATTTGTTACCTGAATAATTGTATTGTCAGAAAAATCTCTAATAAATAAGTTATTCTCTTTTGCAAATGCTACTCTTTTACTATCTGGTGAAAAAGTAGGACGTTGAATGTCTTCTCCAATTAACTTCAATGATTTTGAAGCAATATCATACATATAAAATGTACCTAAAAAAGAATGACGAAATATTTTCTTAAAATTAGTTCCTAAAATTAACTTCGTTTCATCATTATTAAAAGTGTACGATTTAAATATTTTTAATCCGTTTAAATCTGCACCGTTTACAATGGTTTCAACCTTTTCTAAAGTCTTGTAACTGTACTTATTTACTGTTGAAGTTCCATTTTTAGTACTTAACAACGAGTAATAATCACCATTCATTGAGTTCAATGAATTCATATAATCGGCTCTAAATGTGCCATTTCTCCATATATCTTCTAAAGAAATATCTTTTTTTTGTGCTTGTAATAACGTAGATATCCCTAGAAAAAGTATTAATATTTTCTTCATGTTAAATTGTTGTTTATCTGAAAAGTTTGCCAAGTTTACGGAAAAATCAGCAAAAAACGTGTCAAAAAAATCATAAATACTAAATAAGACACCTATTTTAACAGGATTCATTTATCTTTGAAGCACCTAAAATTAATTGAGAATGCCTAAAATTATTGCTGGATTTTCTAAACTTACTAAAGAAGAAAAAATAGCTTGGTTAACTAAAGCTTACTTTAATAATCAACCTGAAATTATACAAACATTAAAACAATATTGGAATGTTGATAGCAAACTACAACAATTACATGATGATTTTATAGAAAATACCATTTCTAACTTTTATATGCCTTACGGAATTGCTCCTAATTTTATCATCAATGGACGTGATTATGTAATCCCAATGGTGGTTGAAGAAAGTTCTGTTGTTGCTGCCGCTTCGTTAGTAGCAAAATATTGGAGTACTCGTGGTGGTTTTAAAACTGAAGTTGTTTCTACCACCAAAATTGGACAAGTACATTTTATGTATGAAGGTAATAAAGAAGATTTAAACACCTATTTTAAGAATCAAAAAGAAAATTTATATACCGCAACAGCTTCCATAACCAAAAACATGGAAAAACGTGGCGGCGGTATTTTAGATATTCAATTGATTGATAAAACAGATAAACTTGCTAATTATTACCAACTTCATGTAACTTTTGAAACAAAAGATAGCATGGGTGCAAATTTTATCAATTCTTGTTTAGAAGCTATTGCAAAAACTTTTAGAAAAGATGATATAGAGATTGTAATGAGTATTTTATCGAATTACGTTCCTGAGTGTTTGGTACGTGCTGAAGTTTCTTGTAAAATTGAAGATTTAGGCGGAGAAAATCCTCAGAAATTTGCTCAAAAATTTGAACAAGCTGTTAAAATTGCTGAAATAGAACCTTACAGAGCCGTTACTCATAATAAAGGAATTATGAATGGTATTGATTCGGTAGTTTTAGCTACAGGAAACGATTTTAGAGCTATTGAAGCTGGTGCACATGCCTATGCTTCAAAAGATGGACAATATCGTAGTTTAACACATTGCGAAACAAAAAACGGAATCTTTAAATTTTGGATTGAAATTCCGCTTACTCTTGGTACTGTTGGTGGTTTAACAGGCTTACATCCAATGGCAAAATTATCGTTAGATATGATGCAAAAACCGTCAGCAAAACAATTAATGGAAATTATTGCAACTGCTGGATTAGCTCAAAATTTTGCCGCTTTACGTGCTTTAACAACCAAAGGAATACAACACGGACACATGAAAATGCACTTGCAAAATATTTTAAATCAGTTAGAAGCAACATCCGAAGAAAAAGAAATTGTTACCACTTATTTTGATAACAAAACTGTTTCTCATAGTGCCGTAGTTGATAAAGTTAACGAATTAAGAAAATAAAATTTTGGATACATTTTACAGCAACGGAAAATTATTATTAACAGGTGAATATCTTGTTTTAGACGGAGCAACATCGTTAGCTGTTCCTACCAAATTTGGGCAAGATTTAACAGTTGAACCCATAAAAGAAGAACAACTTATTTGGGGAAGTTTTACCAATACTGGCGAGTGTTGGTTTGAAGCTAGTTTTGATTTGCCAAAGTTACGCCTAACTTCTGCTACTTTTAATTCTGATAAAGAAGGAAATGCGGAATTTATCGCCGAAACTTTATCGGATATTTTACAGGAAGCTAAAAAATTAAATCCTGATTTTCTAAGCGATAAAAATGCCAATGAAAATGGTTATGTTATAAAAACAAACTTAACTTTTCCTAAAAATTGGGGATTAGGAAGTTCATCAACTTTAATAAATAATATAGCAACTTGGGCAAAAGTAAATCCGTTTATTTTGTTGCAAAATGCCTTTTCAGGAAGTGGTTACGATATTGCTTGTGCAAGTAATAACACACCGATTTTATATCAACTAAATGAAAAAAAACCGATTGTATCAAAAGTAAAATTTAATCCAAATTTTACAGATGAATTATTTTTTATCTATTTAAATCAAAAACAAAATAGCCGAGAAGGAATTACGCAATACAAGGAACACAGAGAAAATGCTAAAAAATTAATTCCTGAAATAAATAACTTAACACAACAATTTTTAAAGGCAGATTCTACTAAAAACATCAATGAAATAATAGTTGAGCACGAACAAATAATCAGTTCAATTATTAAACAAACACCTGTAAAAAAACGACTTTTTCCAGATTATTTTGGAGAAATAAAAAGCTTAGGTGCTTGGGGTGGCGATTTTGTTTTAGCTACAGGAAATGAAAATACAATAAATTATTTTGAAGAAAAAGGATATAACACAATTGTATCTTATCAAAAAATGGTTTTATAAAAGTTTTCAGAAAAATATCAAAATTATTCAAACGGATAAAAATAAATAATGAAAAAAGTAATTATTATAGGTGGTGGTGCTGCAGGACATTTTACAGCAATTAATGCAAAAGAACAAAATTCTGAATTAGATATTACCATTCTTGAAAAAGGAAAAGAAGTTTTACAAAAAGTAAAAATTTCTGGTGGCGGACGCTGTAATGTTACACACGCTTGTTTTGAACCGAAAGAATTAGTGAAATTTTATCCAAGAGGAGAAAAAGAACTTTTAGGTCCTTTTCATCAATTTATGACAGGAGATACTTTTGAGTGGTTTGATGACAGAGGTGTTCCTTTAAAAATTGAAGATGATAATAGAGTTTTCCCTGAAGAAAATACATCGCAAGCAATTATTGATTGTTTTCAAAATTCTATTGATAAATTAGGAATTAAAGTGTTGAAAAATCATGGTGTAAATTCTATTGAAAAAAATAATGAACAATGGATTATCAATACAAAAGAACAACAATTTGAAGCAGATTATTTAGTAATTGCCGCAGGTAGTTCTAAAAAAGTTTGGGATTTATGTAAAACTTTAGAACATACTGTTGTTGAACCTGTTCCTTCATTATTTACTTTTAATATCAAAGATAAAAGAATTATAGATTTAGGCGGAATATCTGTTCCTAATGCTGATGTAAAATTAGTAGGAACAAATTTAGAAAATTCAGGACCTTTATTAATTACACATTGGGGATTAAGTGGACCTGCAATTTTAAAATTATCAGCTTTTGGAGCACGTATTTTAGCTGATAAAAATTATCAATATAATGTTTTAGTAAATTGGTTAGGGCAAGATTTTGATGATACTTTAGACGAATTAACAAGTCTTAAAAGTTCAGAAGCTAGAAAACAAGTGAATTTAAAATCACCTTTTGCTGATATTCCACGTCGTTTATGGGAGCGTTTTGTAAGTGCTGCCGAAATAAAAACTACTCAAAATTGGGGTGATTTAAGCAATAAACAATTGCATAATTTAGCGACACAATTAACCAAAGGATTATTTAACGCAAACGGACGAACAACTTTTAAGGATGAATTTGTAACTGCTGGTGGTGTCGCTTTGAAAGAAATTAACTTTAAACGTTTTGAAAGTAAATTACATAAAAACTTATTTATGGTTGGTGAAGTTTTAAATATTGATGCTGTTACTGGCGGATTTAATTTTCAAAATGCATGGACTGGTGCCTTTATTTGTGCAAAAAGTATTGCTGAATAATTAAAAATATAAACAATAAAAAAGCCTCTTTCAAATAATTGAAAGAGGCTTTTTTTATGTAATTAACAATAATTGTTAATCTAATATTTTAAGCAGTAGCTGTTGCTTTTTTCGATTTTCTGTAAGTAAAAGAATTGAAAATATTTCTTTTCCCGAAGTTATTTATCGATTTTGCATTTACAAATTTGATATAAAGTTTTCTACTTACTCCAAAGTATTCGTATGTATTACCATCAGTAAAAGTAACTTCTAATAACATACTTTTATGTTGATAATCAGCAACTCTAGATTCTGTAATAGTAGCTTTATATGCATCAGCATTAGCTTCTTTAGTTTCAGGAGCAATACTTACTAAAAAGTGATAACCATCAATAATTTTAGTACTTACTTCTTCTGCTTCTAATTTCTTCTCTTCGTCTAGAAATTTATCAGGATGCCACTCTTTTACCAATCCACGGTAAGTGGTTTTTAATTCTTTTAAAACTATAGGGCCTTCTACACTAAAAAGCTTCTTATATTCTTTTATACGTTTCATCTGTATGAAATAATTTAGCCCGCGAAATTACTCAAATTATCTGAATATGAGACACAAAGCTGTTTAAATTTTAAATATTTTATTTTATTTATCAAACATTTTATCTAAATACTTCAAAAACAATTATTAATTAATAACTCATAACAGTACCGTAATACAATAATTGAAATGTTTTTACATCTAAAAGCAAACAATTTAGTGCCATCATAATTCCGTAATTAGAAGTATCTGAAAAATGATATTGAAAATAATCTAATTGATTTTCATCAAAACCATAAAAAACAGCATCTGTTTTAAAATGACCTTTATAAAAATTTTCTAATTGTGATAATTTATGAATATTAGCTTTTACTGCAAGTTCATATAAATTATCTATTTTTAATTTTAGTTTTTTTCCTTTAAAGCTTAAAGTGTGATTATCTGTAAAGAGTTCTTTTTGATAAACACCATCTTTTAACATATCATATAAAATCTGCTCGGTATTAATTTCTTTTTGCAGTGTTTCTATATATTTTGATAAATCATTAGACAGCCAATTAATTCCTGCAATTTTCATTTTTGTATTTTGAAACATCAATGGTTTTTCTTCTGATTGTTTCTCAAAAAAAGCAGTTCGACCTATAATAAGTTCGTTATTTATTCGAATAGCATTTGTTATTGATTTATGAGCTGAATAAGTAGTTAACTTATGCTGTGTAAATCCATTAAAAGCTAAAAAAAGCATGTAAATCAATAAAAAACGAACCTTCATAAATCTAATTTTACTGAAAGATAGTAAATTTTGGTTAGCTTTTATTAGAAGTAAAAACTAACCAAAACAACAAATATTATTCCTCTTCGTAACAATTAAAGATAATTGTATATCCGTATGTTACAGCTTCTTCATATAATTCTTTTTGATCTTCATCAACATCATTTATAGAATCAAGAGTAAAATATTCTTCTTCTATTTCTGTTAATTTCCACCCCTCTTCTTTTATATACATTTTGGCAAGTTCAAGAGCACCTGAAATATCTTTATAATCGATATACAAACTTACATAAGCTCCGATAACTTCATCATAATGTTCTGATGATTTTTTTGGTTTTGCTAAAGCATTTATTAAAAACATATTTTTATTTTTTAAGTTAAATTAAGCTAGTTCTCCTCTGTGAGGCTTTAAAGCATCTCTAAAAATTTTCATAATACTTTCATCAACAGTAATAAAAGCGATGGTGTGCATTGGATTAAGTTCTTCATGATTTACTTCATCATAAGCTAAACTATCTATTTGTGCAAATTCTTTTAAATGAATACAATGATGCTTAGCTGTTGCTACCCCATCTGGACCTTTAAAATCCCATATTAGTTTTATTTTTTTGCCCATATATTTGTTCCTTTTTACAAAACAAAAGTACTTATTTATGTAATATAAATAAACCATCAAACACTAAACTTAAATTTTTTAAGAAAAAGATAATTACTGTAAAAAAGGGTATTATTATTTACATCATAAACAAATAATAATAAAATGTTAAAATTTCTATAAAAAAACAAAATACAATACAAAATTACCACATAACTATACTATATTAACATAAATTAGGAATCTGAATCATTAATTAAGTTATTTGAGTAAATAATTAAATTTTTCGAATATGAGAGTAACACTATTATGGCTACTTTTTCTTGTAACGCAATTTACATTTGCTCAAGAAAAAACAATATCTGGGATTGTCTCAGATGAATCTGGACCACTTCCAGGTGTAAGCATTATTATTAAAGGAACTACTACTGGTGTAGAAACTGATTTTGATGGTAATTATGCAATTAAAGCAAAACAAAACGATGTTCTTGTTTTTAGCTTTGTTGGTAAAACTGTCGTTAAAAAAACAGTTAGTTCTTCTAACAAAATTAATGTAAAAATGGTAGATGATGAAAATCTACTTAACGAAGTTGTTGTTACTGCTTTAGGTATTAAAAGAAAATCTGATGAAATTACAACTGCAAATCAAGTTGTAAAAGCATCTGAAATTACCAAAGCTGAAGTACCTACTGTTACTCAAGGTTTAGTTGGTAAAGTTTCTGGTTTACAAATTAACACGACAAGTCAAGGTGCAAAACCAACTTTTGATTTAAGATTACGTGGAAATAGATCATTAACAGGAAACAACAGTGCTTTAATCGTAATTGATGGTGCTATTTCTTCTAGTGTTGTATTAAACGCTTTAGATCCTAAATCTATCGAAAGTGTAAACGTTATAAAAGGTGCAAATGGTGCTGCTTTATACGGTTCTGACGGAAGTAACGGGGTATTAATCGTTACTACTAAAAAAGGAAATAATGATGGTAAATTTAGAGTAACAATTGGTACTTCTGTACAAATTCAAGAATTAGCGTATTTACCAGAAAGACAAACTACTTATGGTCAAGGTTGGGGTACTGGTATCAACTTAGCTGAAAATGGTGGTTGGGGTCCTGCATTTGATGGTTCACTACAACCAGTTGGTGTAGCAGCTCCTGGATCTGCACAAATGTATGCACCATACGTTGGAAACCCTGATAATTTTAAAGATTTTTTCAATACAGGTTTTCAAAGACAACATAATATTGGTCTTTCAACTGGTAGTTTAACAGATGGTTATGTAAACTTTTCAGCTGGTTTATTAGATGTATCTTCTATTATACCTAATGAAAAATATAAGCGTAGTTCTTTTAATTTTAAAGCAGGTAAAAAAGTAGGAAAACTTACCGTAGATGGTGCTATTTCTTATATTGTTGATAGTGAAAAAGTAGCAAGTTCAGAAACTAGTCGTGGTGATAACTCTGTATATGGAGCTTTATTACAAACACCTACAAATATAGATGTTAATCGTTTTAAAGATCTTCAAGGTGACGAAAGAAATACACGTCACTGGAATTCATATTACTTAAGCCCTTCTTGGGTATTAGACAATGTAAGATCTACTACTAAAAGTGATATTGTTAATACTTCTATAAACTTAGGTTATGAAATTAATGATAATATTAACTTTAGTGTTTTAGGAAATGCTATTTTCCGCCAAACAAATAAAGAATACAAAAGAAATGCTTTTGTAGAGCCTGTAGTAAGAGTAGGTGATAGAACAACTCCTTCAACTTTTTCTACTCGTAACAGAACTACAAGAGAAATTTATAGTAACTATAAATTTAATTTTGACTATGACTTAACTGAAGACCTTACTTTTAAAGCAAATATTGGTGGTGACATTAGAGAATATAACCGTAAATATTTATATTCATCAGTTGATAATTTAGCAATTGAATCTTTAGCAAACATAGCTTCTGGTGCTTCTGCTCCTTCAGTTACTGATGAAAAATACTTAAAAAGAGCTTTTGGTTTTTTTGGGAACTTTGATTTCGGTTTTAGAGATTATTTATTTTTAAACCTTACTGCTAGAAATGACTGGACTTCTAAATTATCGAAAGATAACAATTCATTCTTTTATCCATCAGCAGGGTTATCTTTTGTACCAACAAAGGCATTTCCTAGTTTAAAAAATGATGTATTAAATAAAATAAAATTATCATACTCTTTCGTAAAAGTTGGTAATGACGCTGCAGATATTTATGGTGTTAATGCTATTTATGAAAAGCCAACTGCTTTTCCTTATGGAACTGTTACTTCTTTTCGTCCTGACAGAACTATTACAGACCCTAACTTAACACCTGAGTTTACAGCTTCTCATGAATTTGGATTAAATGTAGATTTATATAGAAGTCGTATTACTTTAGATGTAAGTGCGTTTTCATCTAAAAACACTGATCAAGTTGTTCAGGTTGCTGCATCTAGAGCGAGTGGTCTTACAACCGCTGGTGTTAATATTGGACAAACTTCTTCTACTGGTTTTGAAATTGATTTAGGTTTAGTACCTATTAAAACAGAAGATTTCCGTTGGGATCTTAGAGCTAGTTATTCAACAAACAAAACAATTGTTGATAAAATTTCAGATTCTTTAGATGAAATTGTAATTTCTAACGATAATGCTGTTGATATTGTAGCTCAAACAGGTCAAGAATTCCCTTTAATTAAAGGTATTGCTTACCAAAGAGATGACCAAGGAAGAGTTATTATAGATGCTAATACAGGAAACCCTTTACAAACAGATGCTAAAGTAGTATTAGGAAAAGTTACTCCTGATTACATTTTAGGATTATCTTCTAGTTTTAACTATAAAAACTTTACTTTATCAACAACACTTGATTATAGAACAGGGCATAGTATTTATAGTAGTGTAAAACAAGAATTATCAAGAAATGGTTTAGCTGTTGAAACAATTCAATCGGGTCGTAAAGGTTTTATATACCCTAACTCTGTAATAAAAGGTGACGACGGAAAATTCACTCCTAACACAAATGTAATTACAGGAGGAACAACTTCAAACTCTATTACAAGTTACTATACCGATAATTTTAGCGATGTACAAGAAAACTTTGTTTTAGATGCAACTGCTTTAAAAGTACGTGAAATTTCATTAAGCTATGATATGCCGCAAGACTTCTTAAAAAATACAGGAGTTAGTACTTTACAGATAGGTTTAAGTGCTAGAAATCCTTTTGTTTTATTATCTAACGATAATAGAGGTTTTACAGATCCTGAGTATAACTCTACAGGTGGTGATAATTCAGCAAATGCTGGTGGAGCTGCAAGGTATGACTTATTACCTCCAACAAGGTATTACGGGCTTAGTGTTAACTTATCATTATAAAATTAAATTATGAAATTATTTAGAAATATATTATTAGGAACTGCCGTTCTTTCACTTGGGGCGTGTTCTGATTACTTAGATGTAAATACGGATTTAAATAATCCGACACAGGTAACCAAAGGGATTCAATTACCAGCTGCTTTACTTGATTCTTATTCAGGAAAAGTAGTAAATGGAAACATTTACGGAAATGTATTAATGGGTAGTTGGTCAGGTAATGTCCTTAACTTTACAGGAGCATATGCTCCATGGACTAAGTTAGATATTAAAACTGGTGATGTTTCTTGGTTATGGAACGATATGTATTTAGGAGTTGCTGAATTAGACAATATTATTCAAACAAGTACGCCTGGTATAGATGATTATTACAAAGCTATTGCTTTGATTAATAAATCTTTTTACATGCAAACAATTGTTGATTTATGGGGTAATGTACCTTATTCTGAAGCTTTTAAAGGAGGGCAAAACTTAGCACCTGCTTACGATGATCAAAAAGAAATTTATCGTGAATTAGTTGCTAACATAAACCAAGCGATTTCTTTAATTAATAATGCAGACCCTATTCTTTCTAATATCCCTAGTACAGAGGAAGAAAAAGAAGGGGATGTTATAGTAACCCCAAGTATATCTCAAGATATTGTATATCAAGGAGACATGGCTCAGTGGCTTAAATTAGCAAACACTGTTAAATTACGTCTTTTAGTAAGACAGTCTGATTTAACTGATGCTGAAACAGTAGCTCACATCAATAAAGAAAAGGCTAGTTTAACTGAAAATGGAGGTTTAATTAGTGCAGGAGAAACTGCAACTATAAACCCAGGGTTTAACAATTCTAACGAAGACAAAAACAGTCCGTTTTATAATCGTTTTCACGATTCTGAAGGAAAAACAAATAGTTGGTACGCACAGTCTGCTGCTGCTGAGCATGCTATTAATTTTTTAAATGGGAATTTAACAGGAGTTGCTGACCCTAGATTAAAAACACTTTATAATAGTTTTAAAAATGATGCTGGAGATGACGAATATGCAGGTATTAAGCAAGGTGCGTTAAAAGCAGAGTCGCCTAAAAAAGTATCTAATATTGGAGCAACTCCTTTTAAAGGAGGTGCTGAAGCTAATGGTATTTTAATTAGTTCAGCTCAATCATTATTCTTACAATCAGAAGCTGTTTTAAAAGGATTAATTACTGGTAATGCGAAGGAATTTTTTGAAAGTGGAATTAGAGAATCATTTGCTTACCATGGTATTACTAGTGCCGAAACTGATGCTTACATCTCTCAAATTAGCACAATCAATAAATTAGGTTGGGATGCTTCTACCGATAAGATAGAAGCAATTATGACTCAAAAATGGATTGCTTTAAATAGTATTAATGCTATTGAATCTTTTATTGAGTATAACCGTACCGGGTTTCCTGTTACACCAATGCCTTTAAGAGCAAGCAGTAGTAAAAAACCAAATCGTTTTCCTTATCCAGATTCGGAATATTCAGGTAATACTGCTAATGTAACTGCTCAAGGGGTATCTCAAAATGATATTTTTACAAAAACGATATTCTGGGATACTACAAAATAATTTTTAAAAATTAGAAAAAAATGAAAACACTTAAAATAACACTATTTTTTATAGTAGCGCTACTTGCTTTTTCTGTACGTCAAGAAGATCAAGAGTTTACTAGTGTCGATAAAAACGGAGCCTACATCATTGGTTTTGAAGGAGCCAAAACAATTTCTCATTTTGAAGACAAAGGACCTGTAGTATCAGAAATTCCTCTTAAATTCTTAGGAGGAGGAGATGGTCAATTTTTGAAAGAAGATTTAGAGGTAACAATTAAGGTTGTTACGGATAAATCTTCAGCAACAGAAGGTACTGAATTTTCTTTAGAGAATAAAAAAGTTACACTTAAAGCAGGTGATGATTTTGCGTTAATCCCTTTAACAGTAAATACAGGTTCTTTAAATTTATCTGTTCCTTCTAAAGTAGTTTTAGAAATTAGCATTGATAATGATAATGTTGTAATAGGATCTAATAACAAGCAAATTGCAATAACTTTTGTTGGATGTAAAGCTAATGTTGAAGATTTTACTTACGATAATAAAATGGTAGGTGCTGAATACGACGGAAGTCCAACTTTAAGAGATTATCCAGGGGAAGCTATTATTTTACACGATGGAACTCCTAACTTATACAGAACTGCAACAACTTTTAGATGGGGAGTAGGTGACTTAAGCCCTCCTGCTAATTATGATGGTTATGTATTTGAAGTTATTTGTGGTGAAGTATTTATTAAAGATCAACAACTAGGAGGTTACTGGGGTAATGTAGTTCAGTCTTTAGATGGAGATGCCTCAACACCAGCAGGTCAAGTTGATGCAGATGGAAATATTACTATTGAATACAAAGTTGTTTTTGGTGGAAAATTTCGTAAGGTAAAAAGTACATATACTAAAAACTAAATTAAAATAATGATGAAACATATTTTATATAAAACAGCCTCGCTAGCAATTATTGCACTAGCTATGGCGTCACGTGATCCAGAATTCACAGAAACAGGAATGTTAACAACAGAAGATAAAAGACCTGTTGCTACCCCTTCTGTATCTTCTTTACTAATAGAAGAAGGAAAAGATGCTACTATTAAATTTACACTTGATAAAGCAATTATTGAACCTTCTAGCTTATTAGTTTCTTTAGTAGGAGCTGAAAATGATGATGAAAACAACCAAGTTTTAGAAGATTTTTCTTTAAACATTCAAGATCAAACATCTTCATCTCTTGAGGAGGGTCGAGGTTTTGAGTTAAAAATTCCTGCTTATGCTACAGAAGTAGAGCTTAATATTTCAGCTCTTATAGATAGTTATAATGAAGGTAATGAGAAATATGTATTACGTATTGAAGATCACACATACAATCGTGTGAAAACAAGTAAAGAAGGAAACCCTATTTTTATACCTGTTACAATTAAAGATATTCCTACTTTAGATTTAGCTTTAAGCTACGAAGGTGTATTAGGACCAAATGGTACTAATTTATGTGAGGTAGGCGTTGAGTTTTGGCTTTACTTAGTAAATGCTGATGGTACTTATATTGATCCTGTTCAAGATGATTGTTCTTCAATGTTCGCATTAAACGCAAACGGTTTAAAAAGTGGTGAATATACTATTGAAGGATACATCGGAGATTATGGAAAATTCCCTACAGAAGATACTGACCCTGTTGTTAATTTAACCGTTCCTTTTAGTATGGGTGTAGCAGGTAAAACATCTAATTCTGTAAATTTAACTTTTAGTACTGCAAATGATGCTTGGGCTCAAATTGTAGATGCAGGAACTGTAACTGTAAATGAGGATTCTACATATATCGTAAAAGATGCTACTGGAAAAGTTTTAGTAGATACTACTAAATAATATATTTAGTTTTAAATATTTTAAAAGCAGAGAATTTATTTCTCTGCTTTTTTTATGCTTAATAATTACTATATTAAAAATTAAAACACCCTACTCCTTTTTTTTTTTATCATTTAAATGCTCAACTATTTTTATTTTTAATTTTAAATACCTGCAACAAAACATATCTTTACATATCTTTATTAAATAGCAACACAATTGAATACAGCAGATTTTATTTCAAAAAAAGTAACAGAAACAATTCAAAAATCCACTTATACTTGGCAAACACCTAGTAATATTGCTTTAGTTAAATATTGGGGGAAAAGTAATCCGCAGATTCCTAAAAATGCTTCTATAAGCTTTACTCTTAATAATTGTCATACAATTACAACTATTGAATTTGAAAAAATATCAAAAAGTAATACAGTTACTTTTGAATTGTTTTTTGAAGGAAAAAAGAAAGATGATTTTAAACCTAAAATTGCTAAATTCTTTGAAAGAATTCAAGAATATTGCCCTTATATTTTAGAATATAAAATGGTTATTTCTTCTGAAAATTCATTTCCTCATAGTAGCGGAATTGCTTCATCAGCAAGTGGAATGAGTGCAATTGCTATGTGTTTATTGAGTTTAGAAAAAGCCTTAAATCCTGATTTAACACCCGACTTTATCAATAAAAAAGCTTCTTTTTTAGCTCGTTTAGGTTCTGGAAGCGCTAGTAGAAGTATTGAAGGTCCTTTAGTTGTTTGGGGAGAACATCCTGAAATAGAAGGAAGTTCTGATTTATTCGCCATAAAATTCCCTTATAAAGTACATCAAATTTTTGAAAATTATTGTGATACTATTTTACTCGTCGATAAAGGAGAAAAACAAGTTTCATCAACTGTTGGACATAATTTAATGCACAATCATCCGTATGCAGAACAACGTTTTAAACAAGCAAACGAAAACTTAGCTAAAATATCAAAAATACTTACTAACGGAGATATTAAAGAATTTATCACTTTAGTGGAAAGCGAAGCATTAACATTGCACGCAATGATGCTTACAAGTAATCCGTATTTTATTTTAATGAAACCAAACACCTTAGAGGTTATCAATAAAATTTGGGAATACAGAGAACAAAATAACAGTAATATCTGTTTTACACTTGATGCAGGTGCAAATGTTCATGTCTTATACCCTACTTCGGAAAAAACTCAGGTTGAATTATTTATTAAAAATGTTTTAGCAGATTATTGTCAAAATAATCAGTATATTACTGATAATGTAGGTTTTGGATCAAAATTAATGTAATCTAAAAACCTTATTACTAAAAACAAACATTATTAAATTTACAAAAAGGTGTACTAGTTTGTAAACTAGCACTTTTACCTGTACTTTTGCCAAGTAATTAAAATAGCTATGAAAGGACCTTTATTTTACGCAAAAATATTATTATTCGGAGAGTATGGAATTATTAAAGACTCGAAAGGGTTGGCAATTCCGTTCAACTCATATAAAGGTGTTTTAAAATCGGCGACCAACTTAACTGGTGAAGCTAAAAAATCGAACACAAATTTAAATAAGTATTATAATTACTTACAAACTTTAAATTCAGATTTAGTTTCTTTTGATTTAGTTTCTTTTAAAAATGATATTGATAACGGTATGTATTTTGACTCTTCTATTCCTCAAGGGTATGGTGTTGGAAGTTCAGGAGCATTAGTTGCTTCAATATATGATAAATATGCAGACAATAAAATTACCGTTTTAGAAAACTTAACACGTAATAAACTGTTAGTTTTAAAACAAGCTTTTTCATTAATGGAATCTTTTTTCCATGGAAAAAGTTCAGGTTTAGATCCGTTAAATTCTTATTTGAGTTTACCTATTTTAATCAATTCAAAAGAAAATATTGAACCAGCTGGTATCCCCTCTCAAAAACAAGGAAAAGGTGCTGTTTTTTTATTAGATTCTGAACAAGCAGGTGAAACTGAACCAATGGTAAACATCTTTATGAATAAGATGAAAAACGAAGGTTTTAGAAAAATGTTAAGCGAAGAATTTTCTTTACACACTGATGCTTGTATTGATGATTTTTTACAAGGAAACGTAAAATCGTTATTTGGTAACGTAAAAAAATTATCAAAAGTTGTTTTAACGAACTTTAAACCAATGATTCCTACTGCTTTTCATAAAATTTGGGAAAAAGGAATTCAAACTAATGATTACTACTTAAAACTTTGTGGTTCTGGTGGTGGTGGTTACATCTTAGGATTTACTGAAGATTACGAAAAAGCAAAAACAAGCTTAAAAGATTATAAATTAGAATTAGTGTATCGATTTTAAACAATGCCAACATGAGCACTTTAAAAGTCAGTACATTTCTTAAAAAATTATTCAGCCTATTATCAGTTGTTAGAGGCTACAATATTTTAGTATTAATAGCAGCCCAATATTTGGCTGCTATTTTTATTTTTTCTGATCAAAAATCAGTAAAACCCGTGCTTTTCGATTGGCATTTATTATATCTCGTTATTGCGACAATTTGCGTGGTTGCTTCAGGCTATATTATCAATAATTTTTATGATAAAGATGCTGATAAAATAAATCGACCTATAAAATCGGGATTAGATTCTTATGTAAAACAAGAAACTAAATTATCATTATACTTTGCATTAAATTTTATAGGTTTTTGCTTCGGATATTTAGTTTCTTGGCGAGCAGGTTTCTTTTTTGCAATCTATATTTTTGGAATTTGGTTTTATTCACATAAACTAAAAAAACATCCATTTGTAGGACTAATAAGTGTTACTATTTTAACAATACTTCCTTTTTTTGTGGTTTTTGTTCATTATAAAAATTTTTCAAAAGTAATTTTTGTACATGCTATTTTTCTGTTTTTAATCATATTAATTCGTGAATTGATAAAAAACTTAGAAAACATAAAAGGAGCTATTCTTAATAATTACAATACGTTCCCTGTTAAATATGGCGAAAAAAACACCAAAAAATTAATCTTATTATTGATGTTTTTAACACTTGTACCAATTGGTGTGTTATTTAATTATCCTGCTATCGAATACATGAAATACTATTTTTATTTAGCAGCTATTACTTTGGTATTTATTGGATTTTATACTTGGAAGGCAACAAAAACAAAACAATACGTACTGTTACACAACATTTTAAAGATATTATTATTAATCGGTGTATTCAGTTTACTTTTTATAGATAAATCTTTAATTCTAGATAAAGTCGTAATTGCTTTAGATTAAAAATCAAATAATTACTGTACCTTTGCAATCTTTTTAAAACACAATTATGAATTCAAAAAACTCGTCGAGAGGACGACAGGCTGACAAGAACAGCAATCCTCGTGAAAAAAAATCATCTGACAGAAATAGAACATCTTCTAGATCGGATAGAAGTTCTTCTGATAGAAATAGTGGTTCATCAGAAAGAAACAGAAGTTCTTCTGATAGATCTGACAGAAATAGATCATCTTCTGACAGAAATAAAACTGAAAGAACAGATAGACCTGTTAGAAAATCATCAGAAAAACCAAGGTTTGCAACTAGTTCTTCGGATAATAAAAAACAGTTTAGAAGTGATGCCAGAAAACCAGCTGTTGAGCAAGTAAGCAAAGATGATACTGCAGGGATTCGCTTAAACAAGTACATTTCTAATTCAGGAATTTGTTCTCGTAGAGAAGCCGATACTTATATTGAACACGGAAGTGTTTTTGTAAACGGAAATTTAATGACACAAATGGGCTACAAGGTACAACCTACCGATGAAGTTCGTTTTGATGGTACTTTAATTTCAATCGAAAAGAAACGTTATATCTTATTAAACAAGCCTAAAAACTATATTACTACCATGGAAGATGAACGTGGTCGTAAAACAGTTATGGAACTTGTAGATAATGCGACCAAAGAACGTATTTATCCTGTTGGAAGACTAGATAGAAATACTACTGGTTTATTATTATTTACAAACGATGGTGAGTTAGCTAAAAAATTAACACATCCAAAACATAATGTACGTAAATTATATCAAGCTTCTTTAGATAAAAAATTATCTATATCAGATTTAGATAAATTACGTGGTGATGTTGTTATTGAAGGTAAAAAAGTTTTTATTGATGCCGTTTCTTATGTAGAAGGTGAAAGAAAAACAGAAGTTGGTATTGAAATACACTCTGGAAGAAACAGAATTGTACGTAAAATATTTGAAAACTTCGGATATGCAGTTACAAAACTAGATCGTGTTATTTTTGCAGGAATGACCAAACGTAATTTACCTCGTGGTAGATGGCGTGAGTTAACCGAACAAGAAGTAAACACTTTAAAAATGTTATAAAAAATGTTTATAATAAAAATCCCGAGTTTAAAACTCGGGATTTTTTTATGACCTATATTTCACTACTTCTTATGGTCTTCTTGTATTTCTTCACTTCTATATTTACAACATCCATGTAAATTATCATAAGCTACTTTTGGTGCTTTTACTGCTTTGGTATCATGCCCAACATTTGCTACATTTTGTTGAATTGTTTTAACATCTGTTTTACGCTCATCAACAATTAACTTTAACTCATGTGTATTTACATTCCATTGTGCATATTTAACACCTTTTGTATTTAAAGCTGCCTTTTCAATACGTCCTTTACACATATTACAAACGCCATCAACATTTAAAGAAATCTTGGCATTTTTGTTCTTTTTTTGTGCCGATACAGACACACTCATCAATAAAATTGCTAGTACTATTGCTATTTTTTTCATCTTAATCTATTTTAAATCTTAAACCTGTATAATAATTACTTCCAAATATTGGGGCGTATATAATTGTTGTATCAAAATTTGAACCAAACGGATTACTACTTCCCAGTATCGGATTTTTTTGTTTATAGTTTGTTATATTTTCTGCACCTGCATAAATTTCAAACTTCTTTGAAAACACTTTAGTTATTTGTGTGTTTAATAAATTATAACTTTCTGAATATTCTGGTAATTGATGCGTATTTGGTAATCGTTGCTCCCCTACCCAATTATAAGTTACATCAAATTTCCAATGAGCATCGTTTTCTTTTTTAGGAGTTTCATAAGATACATTTGCAAAAAAACGATTTTTTGCCTGTAAAGCTTTATTTAAATTTCCTGATTTAAAATCGGTATTTACATTGTAATGTTTATATGAAAAACGAGTATTAAAATAAGGAATTATATTTTGATTTACCTCTAACTGAAAACTGTTAGCAACACTTTTTCCGTCTAAATTATAAAAAGATATTTCCTGCGGATTTTCCCAATCTACCACAACTTGATTTTCGAAATCTGTTCTGTAGAAATCAAAAGTAATATCACCTTTTTTGCCAAATAATTTATAACCTTGCAAAAACGATATTCCATAATTCCAAGCTGTTTCCGGATTTAAGCCATAAACCTTCCCTCCTACATCATCAATATTAACTTGTCTTGAAGATGCAAAAAATTGTTGGTTTTCAGCAAAAATATTAGCACTTCTTCTTCCTTTCCCTATCGATGTTCTAAAAACTCCTTGTTCCCAAGGCGCATAGCGAATATGTAAACGAGGCGTTACAAAAGTTCCTAATATATTATGTGTATCAATTCTTAATCCCGCAGTTATACTTATATCATCAGCATTATCATAAGCATATTCAAAAAAAGCACCAACAGAATTTTCTTTACGGTCATAATTATTTGCCGTAGTAACGTTTACAAACTCGTCATATTTATCATAAGTAAAACTAAGTCCTGTTTTGAATTTATTTCTAGTATCACCGATAATTGAATTAAAAATAAAGCTACTAAAAAAACTTTGATGCTGAATATTATAATTACTTAATCCAAAATAAGAATCTTGTTTATGATTACTATACGCAGCCTGTATTCCCATACTCTGAAAAGGTAAATCAGGAAAAACATACCCTAATTTAGCAGAAGTATCAAAACGTTTTGTTTTAATTTCGCTTCCCCAAACAGTAGTAGCCCCTTTATCTGTATCAGGGTTAAAATCAACTTCACCTACTTGCTTCTGATCATCTAAATATCTAAAATTAATAAAACTCACCCATCCTTTTTGCGCATCTACATACTGCCAACGGTTCATGATATTAATTTGTTTTGCTAGCGGATTATCTAAAAAATTATCCTCATTTTTATCAAACTTTTCACCTCTATAATTACCGTGAACATATAAGCCAGTTTGCCACTTGTCACTTACTTTTTGGTTTAAATGCGTGTTAAATTCCATTCTACCTCCAGCTGAACCGTAGGCGTTTACAAAAAATCGGTGATTCGTATATGGCTTAACTAATTCGGCATTTATTTGTCCAGAAATACTTTCGTAACCATTTACAACACTACCTCCTCCTTTTGTTATTTGAATACTTTCTACCCAAGTACCCGGGGTAAAAGAGAGCCCGAATGCTTGTGATGCACCCCTTATAGATGGAATGTTTTCTTGCGTAATTAACAAATATGGACTCGTTAAACCCAACATTTGAATTTGCTTTGTACCTGTTAATGCATCAGAATAATTAACATCTATTGATGGATTTGTTTCAAAACTTTCTGCCAAATTACAACATGCCGATTTTAAAAGTTCTGCACTATTGATGGTTACTAAATTTTGAGATGATAAATACGATTTTTGAGTCGCACTCTTCTTTGATTTAACAACAATCTCATTTAAAGTGTTACTTTCCTTTAAAAAATGATGAATCGGTTTTAAACTATTTATAGTAATTGTATCGGTTTTATAACCAACAAAACTAATCACTAGCTTTTTGTATTCGGTTTTATAAGGTATTGTAAACCATCCTTTTTCATTGGTTGTTACGCCTACATTTGTATCTAACCAATGAATATTTGCACCGTAAACACCTAAATTATTTTTTTGATTATTTTTATCCATAATCATACCTTTAAACTCACTTTGAGAAAAGGCAACAGACGAAATCAGTATTAAAATACTGAATATATTTATTTTCATTATATTATATTTAAATTCAACAATAATTTGTTACGTATTATTAATACGTACCTAAAAAAATTGTAAAATCATATAATAAAAACTTCATGAAGTACCTGAATATCAAAAATTAAATCAGGCGGAGTGTAATCAGTATGTGATACATCTTGTTTTTCAAGAGCTTGAAAAGGTAATTTATAAGACGCATAAAAAGCAAGAACAAACTTTACTTTATCAAAACTTATTTTATCTAAAGAATCTTTAAATATTTCATCTTGACCTTTAATTTGTTCTACTTCATCTTTACAACATTCTTTTTTCTTAATTATAGTTTCGCAAGTATCATTATTTGATATACTACCGCAACTATCTGCATTACCTAAATAAGAAATATCAACTAAAAAATCGCCACAATAATGCTTTTCTACACTAAAAGAAAAGGTAGAAAATAATACTAGCAAAGCTAATAATATGGTTGATATTTTAATAAAAAGAAGTTTCATCTATTGCAAAGGTACAAAAAATCATTTTTTTTGTTATTTAATAATACTTACGGTTATTTTTGTAAGCTCTTTATTTAAATAACCAATAAGATACTAAATTTTTAATTATGAACTTACAAGATTTAAAAAATAATATAAATAATATTGCAGAAAGTAATACTACAAAGGAACAAAAGTTACAACAAATTTGTGACTACTTAGCAGGTAAAGTGTCCTATTATGACTGGGTAGGATTTTATTTTAAAAACGGAGACAAAGACGAATTAAAATTAGCACAATTTAATGGCGAACCTACTGACCATATAATTATACCTTTTGGAAAAGGAATTTGTGGACAAGTAGCTGTTAGTAATGAGAATTTTGTTGTGCAAGATGTTACAGAACAAGATAATTATATTTCTTGTGGATGGAAAGTAAAATCAGAAATTGTAATTCCTATTTTTGTTGATAATCAAAATATTGGACAAATTGATATTGATTCTCACACCGCTAATATTTTTACATCAGATGATGAAGCTTTATTAGAATATACCTGTAAAAAAGTAGCTTTATTCATTTAAAATAATAAAATAATTATTGTATAACCATTAGGCTTTTAGTAGCTTTGTAAGCTTAACAAAACAACAACAATGAGCAACGAAAAAACTATCAAATCTGCACTAATTTCAGTCTTTCATAAAGACGGATTAGAACCTATCGTAAAAAAATTGAACGACTTAGGAGTAACTATTTACTCTACAGGAGGAACAGAATCTTTTATAAAAGACTTAGGTATTAATGTAGTACCTGTTGAAGAAGTAACTTCTTATCCTTCTATTTTAGGTGGACGTGTCAAAACATTACATCCAAAAGTATTTGGAGGTATTTTAAATCGTCAAGATCATGATGGTGATGTTGCTGAAATGAAAGAATATAACATTCCTCAATTAGATTTAGTAATTGTTGATTTATATCCTTTTGAAAAAACAGTAGCTTCTGGAGCTCCTGAACAAGATATTATTGAAAAAGTTGATATCGGTGGAATTTCATTGATTCGTGCAGCTGCTAAAAACTTTAAAGACACTATTATTGTTTCTTCAATGGAACAATACGGAAGTTTTTTAAACACTATTACTGCAAGTAACGGAACAACTACAATTAGTGATAGAAAAAAATTAGCTGCTAAAGCTTTTAATGTTTCTTCTCATTACGATACTGCTATTTTTAACTACTTCAATGAAGATGAAGTTGTTTACAAAGCAAGTGAAACTACTTCTAAAACTTTAAGATATGGTGAAAATCCACATCAAAAAGGATATTTCTTTGGTGATTTAGACGCAATGTTCGATAAATTACACGGAAAAGAATTAAGCTACAATAACTTACTTGATGTTGATGCTGCTGTAACTTTAATTAACGAATTTAAAGGAGAAGCACCAACATTTGCTATTTTAAAGCATAATAATGCTTGTGGTTTTGCACAAAGAGAAACTATTTACCAAGCATATACTGATGCCTTAGCTGGTGACCCTACTTCTGCTTTTGGTGGAGTTTTAATTTCAAATACTAACGTAGATAAAGCTACTGCTGAAGAAATTCATAAATTATTTTGTGAAGTAGTAATCGCTCCTTCTTTTGATGAAGATGCTTTAGCTATTTTAAAAGGTAAGAAAAACAGAGTTTTATTAATTCAAAAAGAAACAGCTTTACCTGCACAAACAGTTAGAACTGCTTTAAATGGTGTTTTAGTACAAGATAAAGATACAATTACTGATAAATTAGAGGATTTATCGTATCCTACTGATACAAGACCTACTACTGCTCAATTAGACGATTTATTATTTGCATCTAAATTATGTAAAAACACTAAATCGAACACAATTATTTTAGTGAAAAACAAGCAATTGTTAGCTGGAGGAACAGGTCAAACTAGTAGAGTTGACGCATTAACACAAGCAATTACAAAAGCAAAGACTTTCAATTTTGATTTAAACGGAGCGGTAATGGCAAGTGATGCTTTTTTCCCTTTCCCTGATTGTGTAGAAATCGCAAAAAACGCAGGAATTGTAAGTGTAATTCAGCCAGGAGGATCAATTAAAGATCAATTAAGTATTGATTATTGTAATAACAATAATGTTTCTATGGTTTTTACAGGAACAAGACATTTTAAACATTAATCATATTCAATGTGAAATACCCGCAGATTTTAACTAGATTTGTGAGAGCACATTAGAAACAAGTAAAACAACGGACTTTATATGGGATTCTTCGATTTTATGACGGAAGATATTGCAGTCGATTTAGGTACTGCAAACACACTTATAATCCACAATGGAAAGGTTGTCATTGACAATCCTTCCATTGTTGCACGTAACCGATTGACAGGTAAAATTATTGCTACCGGTCATGAAGCTAGCAGAATGCAGGGGAAGACTCGTGAAAATATAAAAACAATTCGTCCGTTAAAAGATGGGGTTATTGCAGATTTTCAGGCATCTGAAGAAATGATTAAAGAATTTGTTAAACAAATTCCGGCTATTAAACGAAAACTTTTCCCTCCTTCTTTAAGAATGGTTATTTGTATTCCTTCAGGAATTACGGAAGTTGAAAAACGTGCTGTAATTGATTCTGGTCGTCATATGAATGCCAAAGAAATTTACTTAATTTATGAACCAATGGCAGCTGCTATTGGGGTTGGTATTGATATTATGGAGCCTAAAGGAAACATGATTATTGATATCGGTGGTGGTACTACTGAAATTGCTGTAATTGCACTTGCTGGTATTGTATGCGATCAATCTGTAAAAGTTGCTGGTGATTTATTTACTAGTGATATTATGTATTATATGCGTACACAACACAATTTATATGTGGGGGAAACTACTGCTGAGAAAATAAAAATACAAATAGGTTCTGCTACTGAAGATTTAGAAAGTCCACCTGATGATATGATGGTGCAAGGACGAGATTTATTAAGTGGTAAACCAAAACAAGTACAAGTTTCATATAGAGAAATTGCAAAAGCTTTAGATAAATCAATATTACGTATTGAAGATGCTGTAATGGAAACTTTATCTAAAACACCGCCTGAATTAGCTGCCGATATTTATAATAGTGGTATTTATTTAGCTGGTGGTGGTTCTATGCTTAGAGGATTAGACAAGCGTTTATCTAGAAAAACAGATTTACCAGTTTATGTAGCAGAAGACCCTTTACGTGCAGTTGTACGTGGAACAGGTATTGCTTTAAAAAACCTTGAAAAATACAAATCTGTATTAATCAAATAAATTTTTAATGATTATTTATGCAACAGCTTCTTTATTTCCTTCAGAAGTATAAAAATTTCTTATTTTTTCTATTTCTAGAAATTATTGCTGTTGCATTAATGATTAATAATCATTCTTTTCACAGGAGTAAATTTATTAGTTCTACGAACTTTATAACTGGTAGTTTTTATGAAAATTCAGCTAATTTTTCTGAATATCTTCATTTAAAAACTAGAAATAAAGAACTTGCAGAAGAAAACATGCTATTAAAAAATAAAATAGCAAAATACTACTCGGCTATTGATTCTGTAAAAACAACTACGGATACCTTAAATTCTAATCAAGAATTTTTATATACAAAAGGTAAAATAATCAATAACTCATACAAAAATGCCAACAATTTCATCACTATAAATAAAGGGGGTAATCATGGAATTACTTCAGAAATGGCGGTTATCAATAATAAAGGAATTATTGGTATTACAGATAATGCAAGCAACAGATACGCAAGAGTTCAATCTATTTTAAACTCTAAAAGTAGTATTAATGCAAGCTTTAAAAACAATAATTATTACGGTACATTAAAATGGAATGGTGACAATTATAATATAGCACAATTAACAGATATTCCTCGACAAGCTATTTTTAAAATTGGAGATACTATTATTACAGGTGGTAAATCTACTATTTTTCCAAAAGGAATTCCTATTGGTACTATTAATGAAATTCCTAATAAATTATCCGCTTCATATAATATTGATATAAAATTATTTAATGATATGGCTAATTTAGGACACATCTATATTATTACAAATCTTCATAAAGAAGAAATTAAAAGCGTAGAAAACACAAATGAATAAAACAATTTACATCATATTCTTATTTGTTTTTTTATTACTGTTACAAGTTCTTGTGCTAAATAATATTTTATTTTTAGGATATATCAATCCTTATTTATACATAGCTTTTGTTTTTTTATATCCATTAAATAAAAATAGATTACCTTTTTTCATTAGTTCTTTTTTATTAGGTTTATGTGTAGATGCTTTTTGTAATTCTGGTGGAATTCACGCTTTTTCAATACTATTTATAGCATATATAAGACTTTCTTTTGTAAAGGCTATTTTCAAAAAAAATGAAGGAGATTACTTATTATTCGACTTAAAATTAGAAACATTTGGGCAAGTTTTTAATTACACTGTAATTTTAACACTAATTCATCATTTTATTTTATTTAGTTTAATTAATTTTAGCTTTTATAATATTCCTAAAGTACTTATGAATACTCTTTATTCAAGTATCTTTACATTAACATTATATTTTTTAGGAAGTTTTATCTTCAGAAAAAAACTAAAATAAATATTAATAGATTAAAAATTACTGTGATTTACTTTATTAAAAGTACACAGAACACAAAATGAAACGAAGCTTATTACTCCTCTTTTTAATTACACTTGTTGGTTTCATTTATATCGGTAGATTATTTCAACTACAAATTATTCGCGGAGCAAACCCAAATCCGATACAAAGTTCAGCTATTAAAATTGAATATGATTATCCTGAACGTGGCTATGTATATGATCGTAATGATAAATTATTAGTTGCTAATCAGCTTTCATATGATGTAATGGTTATCCCTAAAAATGTTACAACTTTAGATACTTTAGAATTTTGTAAGCTGCTAAAAATCGATAAAAAAAGTTTTAAAAAACGCTACAAAAAAGCAGAAAATTTTGCACGTTGGTTGCCTTCTGTATTTTTAAAACAATTAGCCAAAGAAGATTTTGCTTATCTACAAGAAAAACTACCCAAATATAAAGGGTTTTATATTCAAAAACGTATTATCCGAAATTATCCTGTTAAATCTGGGGCAAATGTTTTAGGTTTTATTGCCGAAGTAAATGAGCAAAAAGCAAGAACAAATAATTATTACGAACAAGGAGAATTAATCGGGAAATTAGGCGTTGAAAAACAATATGAAAAAATACTTAGAGGAGTTAAAGGTCGAAAATTCTTCAAAAGAAATAATTTAAATAAAATTACAGGCTCTTATAAAAACGGATTATACGACACACTTGCCGTTACAGGAAAAGATTTAACATTAACTATTGACAGTGAACTTCAAGCATACGGAGAGCTTTTAATGTCAGGAAAAAGAGGCGGTATTGTAGCTATCGAACCAAAAACTGGAGAAATTTTAGCCCTTGTAACCGCTCCTTCTTATGATCCTAATTTATTGGTTGGTAGAAAACGTTCTCCTAATTCAGTAAAATTATTTAATGATTCTATCAATATGCCTATTTTTGATAGAGGTTTACAAGCAATGTACCCTCCAGGTTCTCCTTTTAAAATACTTAACGGTTTAATCGGCTTACAGGAAGAAGTTATTGATAAAGATTTTGGCGTTTTTTGCCACCACGGATATAGATACGGTAGAGGTAAAAAACAAATAATGGCGTGTCATTGTGGAATTACAGGAAGACCGATTCGTTTAAAAACAGCCATTGCAAAGTCGTGTAACAGTTATTTTGCGACCACTTATAAAAAAATTATTGATAAATCAGGTAATCCAAAAGTTGGAATGCAAAATTGGAACAAACATGTTGAAAGTTTTGGTCTCGGAAACTACTTAGGCTATGATTTACCCGTTGGAAGAAAAGGAAATGTTCCTGATTCGGCATTTTATAATAAATGGTACAAAAGTAGATGGAGATCTTCTTATACAATTTCAAATGCCATCGGTCAAGGTGAAATATTAACCACGCCAATGCAATTAGCAAATATGACTGTCGCAATTGCTAATAAAGGTTATTTTCATACACCACATATTGTTAAAAAAATTAATAATAAAGCAATAATAGATACTATTTACACCACCAAAAGGCATACAACTATTCATCCGAAGCATTTTCCGATAGCTATTGAAGCAATGCACGAAGTTTTTACAAAAGGAACCGCAAGAGGAAGCCAAGTAAAAGGAATTGAAATCTGTGGAAAAACAGGAACTTCAGAGAATAAAATTAAAATGGTCGACGGTAAAAAAGTACAAGCAAAAGACCATTCTATATTTGTTGCATTTGCTCCAAAAGATGACCCGAAAATAGCAATTGCTATTTTTGTTGAAAATGGAGGATATGGTTCTACAATTGCCGCTCCGATAACCAGTTTATTGATTGAAAAATATCTGAACGGAAAAACATCAAGAAAATACGTTGAAGATCGTATGATTAATATGAGCCTTCAAAAAGAATATGAAAAATTAATTAAAAAGAAAGATACCCTTGCGCCAGGAACGAAATAACATTTTTGAAGGCATCGATTGGTTGCTTATCGTACTATACATTTTACTTGTTGGTTTCGGATGGATGAATATTTATGCCTCTTCATCAACAGAACATACTAGAGAATTTTTTGATTTTTCAACCAAATATGGAAAACAATTTATTTTTATATCCTTAAGTGTTCCTTTAATAATTGGAATCCTGTTTTTTAATTCGAAATTTTATGAACGCTTTTCCGGTGTATTATACGTTTTATCTTTAATATTATTAGCAGGGATTTTTGTCTTCGGAAAAAAAATTAATGGAGCAACATCTTGGTATAATTTTGGAGGAATTGGACTGCAACCTTCAGAGTTTTCAAAAGCATTTACAGCATTAGCACTTGCTAAATTAATTAGTGATAGAAAATATAACCTGAATTTAATTAAAAATCAACTAAAAGCATTTGTAATTATATTCTTACCTGCTTTTCTTATTGCTTTACAACCTGATATGGGCTCGGTTTTAATCTATTTTGCGTTCTTTTTCGTTTTACATAGAGAAGGATTGAGTTTAAATTATCTTCTATTGGGTGCTTTATCTGTTATATTATTCATTTTAACCATTTATTTTGGAGCAAATTGGGTTCTTTTAAGCTGTTTAATAATTATTAGCTCAGGTATTGCTTATGGGCTTTATAAAGACAAACGTTTCTTTCGTTTTAATGCCATTAAAATAATATCATTATATTTATTTACTACTGGATTTATTTTTGGTATTGGATACGCCTATGAAAATGTATTAGAACCGCATCAGAAAGATAGATTTGATATTCTTTTAGGAAAAACAACAGATCTTAAAAATAAAGGATATAATACCTATCAATCAGAATTAACAATTAGTTCGGGAGGTTTTTTAGGAAAAGGTTTTTTACAAGGTGATAGAACTCAAGGTAAGTTTGTACCAGAACAAGAAACTGATTATATTTATAGTACCGTTGGTGAAGAATGGGGATTTTTAGGAAGCTCTTTAGTTATCATTTTATTTATGCTATTACTTTATCGAATTATTTATTTAGCCGAAATTCAAACAAATAAATTTGGAAGAATATATGGCTATGGTATCGCTTCTATTATCTTTTTTCACATTATAGTGAACATAGGTATGGTTATCGGCTTACTACCTACTATTGGTATCCCTCTGCCCTTTTTCAGCTACGGAGGATCTTCTTTATGGGGGTTTACAGTACTCTTATTTATTTTTATTCGTTTAGATGCTCATAAAAAATACGACTTTTAATAAAATTTTATTTTAATAATTATTTTTATAGATAAAAAACTTAAGTAGTTATTAAAAATGATACACTACTTTTTTTTGATAATGAAAATCATTAAACATTCTAAATTAAGAGCTTGTTTAAATTTCATTTAAAAACCTTTTGTGTCTAAAAAATCGAATCCATCAAACTGAATTTATTTCAGTTTCGCATCCTGATTTTCGGTAGTTCTTAGTTTTATAGGATGCTGAAATAAATTCAGCGTGACGTTTATATATAATAAAACTATATTTAAAATTTAAACAGGCTCTAAGAGCTTTTAGAGATACCTTACCGAAGTATTCAAAATAAATAAACAAGAAAACACTATTAAAAAATATTTTAGTCTTAAAACTAAAAAAACCTCAATCTATAAAGATTGAGGTTTTGTGGGGAGAGCAGGATTCGAACCTGCGAAGTCGTAAGACAACGGAGTTACAGTCCGTCCCAGTTGGCCGCTTTGGTATCTCCCCAAAGCTAGAAAAAAAATAAAAGCTTCTCTTATAAATAAGAGAAGCTTTTTAGTGACCGGGCTGGGGCTCGAACCCAGGACCCTCTCCTTAAAAGGGAGATGCTCTACCAACTGAGCTACCAGGTCATTTATCTTTTCTCCTTAGCGGTTGCAAATATACCACCTATTTTTGGTTCTACAAACTTTTTTATAAAAAAAAGAATAAAATTAAAACAAAAAACTAAATAACCTCATTATCTGCATGTTAATTAAATATTATTTTTATTTATTTTTTATAAAATATTAACTTCGATAATAAAATTAAGAAAAAGCATTAATCGAAAATGATAGCATCTTCTCCTACTTTTTTTTTGATAAAAATTATTATCCAAGAAAACACAAAGAGTTTAAAATTAAAGAAAAACTAGATTACTATAATCTTCAATTTATTTCAGCATTTCATAAAGCTGAAAAACAAGGACATTAAATTTAAAACAAACTATAATATAACGAAAAGTTTAAAAGAAGAGGTTTAAGACACTTATTTTGATAATTAATAAAGTAAAAAAAAATCAACAAGTTATTAATAATTCTATTTAAAGCAATAATAATCTATCTGATATAGTTTTATTCAGACATGAATAATAAACACTTTTAAATAACTTAATAACAAGGAAAAATCAAATAATTAGAAAAGTATAAACCAAAAAAAACGTTTCGATATATCGAAACGTTTTTTTTAATATTTTAAGTAAACTTAAATTCTTATAAAGAAGCTACGTGTTTAGCTAATTTTGATTTTAAATTTGCTGCTTTATTCTTGTGAATAATATTGTTCTTTGCTAATTTATCTAACATAGATACTACAGTAGAAAACATTGCAGTTGCTTCTGCTTTATCTTCAGATGCTTTTAATCTTCTAACAGCATTACGTGTTGTTTTATGCTGATATTTATTTCTTAAACGCTTAGCGTCGTTACTTCTGATTCTTTTAATCGCTGACTTGTGATTTGCCATTATGCTAAAATTCTTAAAGGTTTATAAAAAACTTTGTAGTCCGTACGGGAATCGAACCCGTGTTACATGGATGAAAACCATGCGTCCTAACCCCTAGACGAACGGACCAAAACAATCATTCTGATTGAGAGTGCAAATATAAGATACTTTTTTATATTTACGGTAATTTTATTATTAATTTTTTGTTTCGTTAATAAAATAAACATTAACAAAACATCAATTAAATTGTAGTCCGTACGGGAATCGAACCCGTGTTACATGGATGAAAACCATGCGTCCTAACCCCTAGACGAACGGACCGTGACAAACAATTTATCTGATTGCGGGTGCAAATCTACAACTGTTTTTCAGTACTACAAAATTTTTTGAAGTTTTTTTTGAGAATTTTTACATAAAAAATTCAGAACACCTTCAGTAAACACCATAACAAACTAATAAACAAATAGATAGTAATAAGTCACAGCTAAATAAAAAAAACTGTTGTTTTTTGTAAATTTGAATACACAAAGTACTTTTCTTTACTTTACGACAGCAGAGCCCTTACTCCTATCATAAAAAAAACTAATAAACATCTGATTAATTTGATGTTTTATCAGTTTACATTAATTTAATATTGTTTAAATCTTAGTTTTTTTGATGTTTAGAAAAAAAGAATACAAAATATTTTATCTGATTATTAAAAAATAGTGGAATTTCTAGCCCCGATTGAAGCAATTGTTTGAGCTCTTTTTTATTTTTCTTTTCGAAAAAATAAAAAAAGCGAGTGCGGAAAGCGGGAAATTGCTTCTAATTATTATTCTTAAATAAAAATTGCACTCATTTTTACCCATAAAAAAACCCTACCGAAGCAGGGTTTTTAAATTGTATATAATATAAATACTAGTACGCTTTTGCAAAAAGTACTTTTTTAGAAGAAGGATTTCCTGTAAAAATACAAGTTCCCGCCTCTTCTTTAGCATCATTAGGAATACATCTAATAGTAGCTTTTGTAAGATCTTTAATTTTCTCTTCAGTTTCTTCAGTTCCGTCCCAGTGTGCTAGTACAAATCCTCCTTTATTTTCAATAGCATCTTTAAATTCATCGAAAGTAGTCACCTCTGTAGTGTGATTCGCTCTATAATCTAAAGCTCTTTTAAATAAATTCTCTTGAATCTCTTCTAATAAATTGGTAATAACATCTACAACGTTATCAATAGCAACCGTTTGTTTTTCGAAAGTATCACGACGAGCAACCTCAACAGTACCGTTTTCTAAATCACGATTACCCATTGCAACTCTTACAGGAACTCCTTTTAACTCATATTCAGCAAACTTTGCACCTGGTCTGTAAGTGTCTCTATCATCAAATTTAACAGAAACTCCTTTTTTACGTAACTCTTTTACAATTACAGCTACTTTTTCAGAAATAGCTTCTAATTGGTCATCACCTTTATATATAGGAACAATTACTACTTGAATAGGCGCTAATTTTGGAGGTAATACTAAACCAGCATCATCAGAATGTGTCATAATTAACCCACCGATTAAACGCGTTGAAACTCCCCAAGAAGTAGCCCAAACGTATTCTTTCTTTCCTTCTTTAGAAGTATATTTTACATCAAAAGCTTTTGCAAAATTCTGTCCTAAAAAATGAGATGTTCCTGCTTGTAAAGCTTTTCCATCTTGCATTAATGCTTCAATAGTATAAGTATCTTCAGCACCTGCAAAACGTTCGCTTTCAGATTTAGCTCCTTTTATAACTGGCATCGCCATAAATTCTTCAGCAAAAGTTGCATATACTTCTTGCATTTGTTTTGCTTCTGATACAGCTTCTGTTTTAGTTGCGTGAGCGGTATGCCCTTCTTGCCATAAAAATTCTGCTGTTCTTAAAAATAAACGAGTACGCATTTCCCAACGAACTACGTTTGCCCATTGATTTATCAATAAAGGTAAATCACGGTATGATTGAACCCAACCTTTATAAGTGTTCCAAATAATTGCTTCTGATGTTGGGCGAATTACTAATTCTTCTTCTAATTTAGCGTTCGGGTCAACTCTTAATTTCCCTTTATTCTCAGGATCATTTTCTAAACGATAATGTGTTACAACCGCACATTCTTTAGCAAATCCTTCGGCATTTTTTTCTTCAGCTTCAAATAAACTTTTGGGTACAAGTAACGGAAAATAAGCGTTTTGATGTCCTGTTTCTTTAAACATTCTATCTAGTTCTTTTTGCATATTTTCCCAAATAGCATATCCGTAGGGTTTAATAACCATACATCCTCTAACGGCTGAGTTTTCAGCTAAATCAGCTTTTACCACCAATTCGTTATACCATTTCGAATAATCTTCGTCTCTTTTTGTTAAATGTTTGCTCATAATCAAAAGTTTGGCATAAATATTGTTATATTTTATGCGTAAATTGTCTATGCAAAACTACATTAAAAAGGCTACAAGCCCAACAAAGAAATCGTATTTTGTACCCCAGTTTTCTAATTAGTTTTTATAACCTTAAAATTTAACTCATGAAGTTCCATTATACTAACACCAAGCTTCCCTTTTACATGCTATTATTATTTATGACAGCAACAATTGTTTCTTGCGGAACAATGCAAACGGTTGCTGATAATGATGATGGAATTTATGCAGATGATAAACCTATCAAAAAATATCAGCGTACTATTATTGTTGCTGATACAAAAGAAATTCAAGAGGATAATGAAAATTATTTTTCAAAAGAATTAGACCGTTTAGATAGATTAAATGATACCGAAATTTTTACAGATATTGAAGAATATGCATCAGAAGAAAATGAAGAAGATACATATGAAGCACCTATAAAGTATAATAATTACAATACAAACGAACCTTGGGGATATAGTAATACTAGTAATGTTGTTGTTAACATAAGTACTTCTCCTCAATGGGGATATTACAATAATTGGGATACATATTACGGATATAATTACAACAGACCTTGGTGGCGTTCTGGATATAATAATTATCACTGGAACTTTTACAATTATGGTACGCCTTATTATTACAGACCATATTACAGAAATAATTATTACGGATACAATTATAACAGGTACAATTATAGAGGAGCTAATTCTTACAGAGGATATAGACAAAATTCAAGTTACAGAAGAAATAATACAAGCAGTAATAGAAGATACTCTTCATCAAGAAGAACTTCTAATACCTACAGAAAAAGTACAAGAAATGTAAAATCGTCAAGAAGAGCTAACGCTACAAGAAACACTCGCGCTAACTCAACAGGAAATTATAAAAATAACAGAAGTAATACAAGATCGAAAAGATCAACTAGAAAAAGTAGTTCTAATACTAGACAGAATAACTCTTATAGAAGAAATAATTCTAGAGCATCGAAAACTTATACTAAACCATCATCTTCATCAAGAAATTCAAATAGCAGAGCAACAAGCACACCAAGAAGAAGCTCATCTTCTAGTAGTAGAAGATCAGGAAATAATAGACGCTAATTTAAATAGCTTTTCTAAATACGTTTTTAAACTAATCAACGAAAAAAATGAAACGACTTTTAACATTTGCGGTTATTATCGCTAGTACTACTTACACTTTTTCGCAATCATTAAATTATACTGATTTAGGTATTTTATTTTCGCAAAATGAAAATTATGGAACAGCACGTTTTGAAGCAATGGCTGGTGCATTTGGAGCTTTAGGTGGCGATGTATCATCAATAAATATTAACCCTGCTGGAGGTGCTGTTGCTAGAAAAAACTTAGTTTCTATTACTTTAGGTAACAGAAATACGGATACATCTATTAATTATTACGGAGAAAAATTTAATAATCAAGATAACTTTTTTAACCTAACACAAGCAGGCGCAATACTTTCGTTTGATACAGCATACGATTCTGATTGGAATCGATTTGCTTTAAGCTTTAATTATAGTATTAAAAAAGATTTTAATAACTCTTATCTTTTAAATAATGGAGAATATTTAAAATATTCTGAACACCAAAATGATGAAAAAATTAATAAAACAGCATTTTTAAACTCTGTAGAACATAAATATTCCAATTCATTTGGAGGACAAACAGCTATTTATAACTTTGGATTTTCAGCTGTACATTTAAATAAGTTTTTTGTGGGAGCTGCTTTAAATATTCATGATTTAAATTTCACCCAAACAACCCACTTAAATGAAGTAAATCAAGATAATAAAGGAAATACTTTAAAGGCATACAATTTGACAAGCTCTCAAATGCAAGGAAATGGTTTTTCACTTAGCTTAGGGTTTATTTATAAAGTAAATCGTAATTTTCGTTTTGGTTTAGCATACGAAAGCCCTGCTTGGTATGAAGAAGTTATTGAAAACTATAAAGATAGACTAACAATGAATGATATCAAAAACCTTGATTTAGACTCTTATTATGATCTTATTAATGATTATCCTAATAGTTTCCGTTTTAAATCTCCAGGTAGAATAACGGCAAGTGGAGCAATTATTTTCGGTAAAAAAGGATTGGTTAGTTTCGATTATACTTATAAAGATTTTAGAAATATTAAATATCAAGAGACTGATCAAACACTTTTACAAGCAAATCAAAGTTTTTCAAATACATTAAGAAGTACACAAGCTTTAAATGTTGGTACGGAATGGCGTTTTGATAAAATGAGTATTAGGGGTGGTTATCATTATGAAAAAAACCCGAACTTACTTACCGCTTTTGGAGGGAATACCAATAAAGATAATTTAAGAGGTTTTACCTTAGGGTTAGGATATAATTTTGGAAAAACAAAATTCGATTTATCATATAGGAAATCTGAAAACATGGATTATTATACCTTAAATAATTCAGGAGATACTGAAGTAAATAATAATAGCTCAAGAGTTTCTGCTACACTAACTTTTAATTTATAATTTCCAATAGTAACAAATTATATAAATCCTGCTTTTGCAGGATTTTTTATATACATATATCTCAGTTTTTTACCGTAATTTTGCACTTCATTTTACAACTTATTATGAGCACTATAAAAATAAATATACAAGAAACAAGTAACGAAACCATCTTAAAATTTACGAGTACTACAATTCTAGTAAACGGTGGTAGTTATGAGTTTAATAATATAGATGAAGCTAAAAATTCACCTTTAGCACAACAACTTTTTCACCTTCCATTTGTAAAGAAAATTTTAATTACAGCTAATTTCATTGCAATTCAACGTTATGATATTGTTCAATGGGAAGATGTAGAAGAAGAACTTCGTGAGCAAATTGAAAACTATTTACAAGAAGGAAATAAGTTAGTAACTGAAGTTACAACTAAAAAAGATGCTGTTGAAGTATATGCTGAAGTTACTCCGAATCCTGCGGTTATGAAGTTCGGTTCGAACAAAGCACTTACTCAAACAGATGTTGAGTTTAAAAATATCGAAGAAGCTAGTAAGTCTTCTCCTTTAGCTAAAGAATTATTCGGATTTCCGTTTGTAAAAGAAATTTTTATTTCTGAAAACTATGTGTCAATTACAAAATATGACATGATAGAATGGAATGAAGTACATCAAGAAATTCGTTCTTTTATTAGAACTTATATTCAAGATGGAAAAATAATAATACAAGAACTTCCTAAGCAAAAAACCAAAGAAAACGTTGAAATTCCTAAAGAAGATTTAACAGATACTGAAGCTGAAATTGTTGCTATTTTAGACGAATATATTAAACCAGCTGTAGCTTCTGATGGTGGAAATATTGCGTTTCAATCGTACGATAAAGAAACTAAAATAGTAAGCGTAATTTTACAAGGTGCTTGTAGTGGATGTCCTTCATCAACAGTAACTTTAAAAAATGGTATTGAAACCATGCTTAAAGATATGTTACCTAATAAGATTAATCAAGTAGTTGCTATTAACGGATAATTTATAAAACAGATGTCTAAAACAATCAAACCATACAAAGATTCTGAGCTAGGAAAGAAAGAACAAGTAGCTAAAATGTTTGACAATATTTCTGAAGATTATGACGGGTTAAATCGTGTAATCTCTTTAGGAATTGATGTTAGTTGGCGAAAAAAAGTAGTAAAATTAGTTGGAGAAAATAATCCGAAACAAATTTTAGATATTGCTACCGGTACTGGTGATTTAGCCTTAATGATGGCAGGTTTAAATCCTGATAAAATTGTAGGTTTAGATATTTCTGCGGGAATGTTAGAAGTTGGTAAGTACAAAATTGCCAAAGCTAATTTAACCGATAAAATAGAAATGATTGTAGGCGATAGCGAAAATATGCCTTTTGAAAACAATACTTTTGATGCAATAACAGTTTCTTTTGGAGTAAGAAATTTTGAAAATCTAGATAAAGGTTTAACTGAAATATATCGTATTTTAAAACCTGGTGGTAAGTTTGTAGTCTTAGAAACCTCTAACCCTACTAAGTTTCCTTTCAAACAAGGTTATAAATTTCATACAAATGTTTTACTTCCTATTATTGGTAAAATGTTTTCAAAAGATAAAGTTGCATATTCTTATTTATCAGAAAGTGCAAATTCTTTTCCTTTTGGTGAAGCCTTTAACAATATTTTACAGAAAAATGGGTTTAAGAATGTAAATAATATACCTGTAACTTTTGGAGTTGCATCAATTTACACCGCTTTTAAATAGTATGTTAAAAAAAACTTTACTTTTCGGATTTTTCGGATTTTTCACAATCTGCTTTCAGGCACAAACTGAAAAAATATTAAACCTTCCTAGTTTTGATAAAGATATTTTTCATTATGGTTTTTACTTAGGAGTAAACAATAATGGATATAAAATAGGTTACAAACCTAGTTCTTTTAATAATGCTGAAGTAGAAGTATCAAGTGCTGTAGGATTTAACGTTGGTTTAATTGCAGATTTAAAATTACATGAGAATCTGAATTTAAGGTTTGAACCAGGATTAATGTCGAATACAAAAACATTGTTTTTTAAACACATTCCTGGAACAGAAAATGTAAATACTAGAGAAGTAGGTGCTACTTACTTACACTTGCCTTTAATACTAAAAATGAGTACAAATAGGCTTAACAACATACGTCCTTATGTACTAGGAGGAGTATCATATGATTATAATTTTTCTAGTAATCAGAAAAATGGCGATGATAATTCTGTTGGTGAGTTTAGAACTACAACAAATAATTTAATGTATGAAGTAGGTATTGGAATCGATTTTTATTTAAATTACTTTAAATTTTCTCCTTCTATTAGAGGTGTCTTTGCTATTAATAATGAAATTATACCAGATAATAATAGTCCAAGTCAATGGACTGATCCTATAGATTATTTAGGTACACGGGGAGTATTTTTGCACCTATCTTTTGAATAATATAAAAAAAGCCACTGTTAAAAACAGTGGCTTTTTTTATATCTTATAATTTTATCTAAAAAATGAAATCCTTTATCAGTAAAATTCTGAAAAGAAAAATGACTTTCTTACATTGAAAGTCATTTTATATATAAGATAGAAGTCCCCCGAAATCTACCTTATACTATTTAGACACTAATTTACCTTACAAGTCACATATAAAACAAAAAAATGACCATCTTTCGATGGTCATAATAGTAAGAATAATATTCTTACTTATAAAATAGAAGTCCCCCGAAATCTATTATTTTAATAAGAGACTGCAAATATAAAACAAAAGGCTAGAAACTATTAATTTTCAACAATTATTTTACTGTCTACTATATCTTTAATAGGAAAGACTACTTTTCCTTCACTAGTTGTAACAACTAAACATATATTATCTATTGCTGTAACAACACCTTTAACGTCTCCTATTATAACTTTTTTACCAATACTAACATTCTTTCTTGAATAATACCCATAAAGTAACCTTACCACTACTTCTTTTGCACCAAAGCCAAAAGCTAAAGTAAAAGCTAAAAGAATAGAACCTATTAATAAAGTTAAATTACTCTTTATTACTGAAGTATCAACTCCTGCTTGATCTAATGCTGTTATTGTTAAAAAAACTACTATCAAATAAAAAGCAATGTTTCCTATTAAATTACCTCCGGAAATATCTAAAGACTTAAACATTGTTTGAGTTGCTTTTTTAACAATAGTACCTAAATAAACTCCTGCTATAAAAATACCAATAGCTGTTAATAGTTTAGGTAAGTATGTAAAAAAACTTTTAATTCCTTCTGATACAATTTCTAGCCCAAAAATATTTGAACCAGCCATTACAAATGTTAGTATTAAAAACCATTTTAAAACTGCAAGTATTATATTAGTTAATACAATATTTATAGTAGAGTTTCCAAAAATTTCTGTTTTACTTAATTTTTTAGACCATTCATCAATCTTTGTTTTAGCTAAACCTTTTCTTACAACATATAATAAAAACTTAATAATTAACCATGTTAAAATCACAAAACCAACAAACCCTAAAGCTGTTGGTAACGAATCAATAATATTTTTAAAAACCTCATTAAAAGGTTCTAAAATAACTTCTAATATATTCATGACTGTTTTTTATTTAATTTTATCTTTAGACTCTTTTTTAGACACACCTCCACGTAATAGATCAGCAATTGTACTTGGGTATTTTACCACAAATAAATCAGCCATATCTATAGATAGCTTTATCATTGCCACATCTTTAAGTACTTTTTCTTTAAGTACTTCTGGCAACTCTTCATTATGTAATATTTTCTTAAATGGATTTTCCATAATTATTACAGTGTGTTATATGTTTTTATAACTTTTTCTTTTGCTCTTTTTAAGCGCATTTTTACAGCACTATCACCTAAACCTAATGCTTCTGAAATTTCTTTAATACTCATATCATCTTGATATTTCATTAATAAAATCATTTTTTCAGGAGCAGCAATAATTTCAAGTGCTTTTGCTAATTTATCAGCTTTTAATTCAAATAGTTCTGCGTCATCAATTTCATCTTCATCACTATCTTCTTTAATTTGATCGGTTACAACAGTTACTTTTTCTTTTTTCTTTTCTTTATTTCTTTGCACATAATTTACACAAAAATTATAAGTAAAAGAATACAACCAGGTAGAAAATTTAGATTTCCCCTTAAAGGTTCTTAACTTCACAAATAAACGAATAAAAACGTCGTGTGTTAAATCTTGTGCTTCTTCTTTATTTTTAGAAAAACCATAACATTTATTATACACAACTCCAGCATAACGGTCATATAAAACTGCGAATAAATGACTATCATTTTTTTCTACTATTTTACTAACTAACTCTTCATCAGTTAATGTTGTAATATCAATACTTTTCAATAGCTTAATTTATAGTTCGACTTACAATTCTTTAGACACTTTTATTTCCAAAGGGTCACTTTTTCTTCTTCTACAAGACAGCGAATTTAAGAATTCTTTAAAGATATTCAGTTTTAAATAAAAAAATTAATAAAATAAAATAAAATAAAATAACACACTTTAATTTCATATTAATTTCTAAAGCTCTTTATAAACTTTTAAAACTTTAGCTTTAGCTCTTTTTAAACGCATTTTTACGGCACTACCTCCTAAATTTAATCTGTTTGATATTTCTTTGATACTCATATCCTCTTGATACTTCATCAATAAAATATTTTTTTCAGATACTCCTATTAAACCAAGTGCTTTTCCTAATCTAATAGATTTTAATTCTAATAATATAGCTTCCTTATCTACTTCTTCTTTAAGAATATTTTTGTCTTTTATTCGATCTGTTACAACCGTAATTTTCGATATTTTTTTATATTGACTTCTTTGTACATAATTCACACAAAAATTATAAGTAAAAGAATATAACCACACTGAAAATTTAGAATTCCCTTTAAATGTTTTTAATTTAATAAATAATCTGACAAAAACATCATGCATTAAATCTTCGGCTTCTTGTTTGTTTTTAGAAAAACTATAGCATTTATTAAATACCATTCTAGAAAACCTATTGTATAGTATGGCAAATAAAGCTGAATTATTTGTTTTAACAATTTTATAAACTAAATCTTCATCTGTAATATTTATCTGTAGTGCATTCATAGTTTGGGGGATTTTATACCTCAAATTAAATGAATTATTGATTCTTAATTATTCTAAAAACCATAATAAAACAATTACTATCGATGAATGGTAAAAAACTACCTTTTAAAAAAAGATTCATTTTTTTTGTAACATTTTTAAAGCATCCTACGTATAATATAGTGTAGACCGATTGATGAATTAAAATATCCTTTAATTAGATGAGACAACTTAAAATTACGAAACAGGTTACTAATAGAGAAACCGCTTCATTAGATAAATATTTACAAGAAATAGGAAAAGTAGATTTAATTACTGCTGATGAAGAAGTAGAATTAGCACAAAGAATTAAAGCTGGTGACCAAAGAGCATTAGAAAAATTAACTAAAGCTAACTTACGTTTCGTTGTTTCGGTAGCAAAACAATATCAAAATCAAGGATTAACTTTACCCGATTTAATTAACGAAGGTAACTTAGGTTTAATTAAAGCGGCAAAACGTTTTGATGAAACTCGTGGTTTTAAATTTATCTCATATGCTGTATGGTGGATTCGTCAATCAATATTACAAGCATTAGCTGAACAATCTCGTATTGTACGTTTACCGTTAAATAAAATTGGTTCTATCAATAAAATTAACAAAATGTACGCCTTTTTAGAGCAAGAAAACGAAAGACCTCCAAGTCCTGAAGAAATTGCCAAAAAGTTAGATATGACTGTGAATGACGTAAAAGAATCAATGAAAAATTCTGGTCGTCACGTATCAATGGATGCTCCTTTAATTGAAGGTGAAGATTCTAATTTATACGATGTATTAAATTCAGGTGAATCACCAAACCCTGATAGAACTTTATTACACGAATCTTTACGTATTGAAATTAACCGTGCTTTAGAAACATTAACGCCACGTGAGGCTGATGTTGTAAAATTATACTTCGGATTAGGTGAGCACCAACCAATGACTTTAGAAGAAATTGGTGAAACTTTCGATTTAACTCGTGAGCGTGTTCGTCAGATTAAAGAAAAAGCAATCCGCAGATTAAAACATACTTCTCGTAGTAAAATTTTAATGACTTACTTAGGATAACAATAGCAGATTGTTTTAAGTATTTCAATTATAGATAAAATAGTAAAACTCTCGAATTAATTTTCGAGAGTTTTTTTTTGAAGCAAATTCCTGCTTTCCGCTATATCTTTTTTTCATACTTCAAAAAAGGATGCCGCTTCAATCAGGGCTAAACATCTGAACAAAACAACTTATTGATTAACACCATTTTTAAAATCAGTAATAACATTTTTAAAACTAAGTTAATTATCTTTGCACAAAAATAACAACACAACAATAAATCAATGAGTAATTTAATTGCACCTTCAGTTTTAGCAGCAGATTTTGCTAACTTACAAAGAGACATCGAAATGGTAAATAATAGTGAAGCTGATTGGTTTCATATTGATATTATGGACGGTGTTTTTGTACCAAATATTTCTTTTGGAATGCCTGTTTTAAAAGCCATAACAAAACACGCAAAAAAAACAATCGATGTACATTTAATGATTGTTAATCCTGATCAATATATTCAAACTTTTGCCGATTTAGGAGCAAATATTTTAACTGTGCATTACGAAGCTTGTACTCATTTACACAGAACTATTCAAGCAATAAAAGCTGCAGGCATGAAAGCTGGTGTTGCATTGAATCCACACACACCTATTTCTGTTTTAGAAGATGTTATTCAAGATTTAGATATGGTTTGTATAATGAGTGTAAATCCTGGTTTTGGAGGACAATCATTTATTGAAAATACATATAAAAAAGTAAGTCAATTAAGACATTTAATTGAATTTTCAAATTCAGAATGTAAAATCGAAATTGATGGTGGTGTAACCGATAAAAATGCCAATCAACTTATTGAAGCTGGCGCAGATGTTTTAGTTGCTGGTAGTTATGTTTTTAAAAGTGACAACCCTACCGAAACTATTAAAAACTTAAAAGAATTAGTAAATTAAATATATAAAAAAGGAGGCTGTAAAAGTCTCCTTTTTTATTATAAATTAATACTGTTCTATTAAATAATTAATTAAATCTGTTGTAGTTACAATTCCAACTAACTCATTATTATCAACTACTGGCAAGGCGTGAAATTCTTTTTTAGCTAAAATTTCAGCAACCTCTTTTATTGTTGAAGTTGAGTTAACCGTCACCAAGTTTTTAGCCATCACTTGATCAATAGTAAACATATTATAAACTACAGTATCTACTTCATTTTCATCATCATCAATAGCATCAGCAAAACTGATTCTTAATAAATCCGTATAACTTAGCATTCCTTTTATTTCTGAACTACTTACAACAGGAATATGTCTTATATTTTCTTTTTTGAATAATGATTCAGCAGTCATTAAATCATCAGTACTATTTAAGGTTATTACATTTTTAGTCATTATATCTGATACTGGTGCTCTCCTATTCATCTTTATTTTTTTGATTGATTTATCATTTATTAATACATCAAATTTCAGAAATAATTTCAATTGAAAAGTTGATTAAAATCATGCATTTTTATTTTATTTTATCGTAAATTATGCATTAAAACATTTATCAATTGATAGAAAAATTAAAACAACATTACGGTTATTTATTTGAAGATGATTTAATTAATGAAATAGCCAAAGTAGCCTTATATAAAGAATTTAAAGAAGGTACTATTATTATTGATGCTGATAGCTATATGCATTCTATTCCTTTAATAATCAACGGTGCAATTAAGGTTTTAAGAGAAGATAAAGATGGTGATGAACTAGTATTATACTATATCGAAAAAGGTGATACCTGTGCTATGACACTATCTTGTTGTATGAGCGAAACTAAAAGTAAAATTAAAGCAATTGCCGAGACAGATGTTGCTGTATTAATGATTCCTAAAAATAAAATGTCAGAATGGTTAAGTAAATATAAAAGCTGGCAAGAATATATTTTACAAAGTTATCATTCTCGGCTTAATGAATTTATTGAAGCTGTAGATTCTATTGCTTTTTTAAATATGAACGACCGTTTGCTTAAATACTTAAAAGATAAAGCAATGGTAGTTGGTAATGATGTTTTAAATATAACACACTTAAAAATTGCAAACGATTTGCATACATCAAGAGTCGTTATATCTCGACTCTTAAAAGCTTTAGAAAAAGAATCAAAAATTGAATTACATCGAAATCAAATAAAAATATTAGAGCTTTAAAATCTTTTTTAGAGCCTGTTTAAAAGTTAAATAAAAGATTAGATTCTCGTCACGCTGAATTTATTTCAGCATCGTATTAACAGGAGAAATACGGAAAATTAGGATGCGAAACTGAAATAAATTCAGTTTGACGAATTCTATACTATTTTTTTTCAACAAGGTATTTCAACCTCTTGTCTTACTATTTTACCTTAAAAAAAAATTTGAGTAGAAATTTAAACAGATTCTAATAATTTTGACAAACAAAAAATGCAATAACATGATAATTATGTTATTGCATTTTTTTGTGACTACGAAGGGATTCGAATACACAATACTGATAAAACTTAATTAAACCAATAAAACCCTTTAAAAACAAGGCTTTAAGTATCTAATAATTTAATAACATTGTATTAAATTTAATTAAACTGTAAAAAATTGTACCAATATTTGATACGTTTTACTAGATTTGTACCAAACTAAAAACGGTACTCCTAATGGCAACGATTAATTTTATTTATAGAGGTTCACAGCCGACTGGTAAATTATCAATAAGATTGAACCACGGTAAACAAATCGATTTCAGACTTGCAACCAGTTTTCAATCTAAAAAGGAATACTGGCTTTATAAGACCACTAAAAACGGTAAAACAGGAATTAAACACAGAAAATTAAAAGACTTAGCTAAAGCAGGTTCAAGTGCTACTTTAAAAAATCATAAGGCAGAACTTGAGAAAATACAAGATGAGGTTTTAAAGTATTTCTTAATAGATTACAATAACGGTGTGGCAATTACATCGGCTTGGCTAAAAAAATGTATTGATAAAAATAATATCATTTTAGATACTAAAGAGAAGATAACGGTTGCCGTAAATACTGAAAAAGAACAACTGGAAGCCGAACAACGACAAAAAGAGTTTGTAGCAAATGCCAATCTACTAGCAACGGCAATAGAAGGGATGTTTGTTAAATATGAAACAAACAAAAGAGAACAACAAAAATACAAAGTAACTCACAAATTACTTTTGAAATATCAAATAGCAAAAGAAACAATCTTCAATACAAAAGATTTAAGTCAAAGTTTTTCTGTTAATTTTAAGAACTGGGCGTATTTAGAAATGCAATACACAAAGTCGTATATCAACTCACAATTGAAAAAATTAAGAAGTTCTGTATTGTACCATTATGAAAATGATGAGAATGATATTGTAGAAATTAGTAAAACACTATCTTCTTTTGAAATGTTTAAAGATGTTTATAAAGATAAAGAAATAGTAGTTTTAACTTATGATGAACTTGATAGGATTGATAACACTATTCTAAAAGATGAGGTTTTACAAGATGCAAAAAAAGCAATTTTAATCGGGTGTGAAACTGGTTTACGGTATTCTGATATAAATAAATTAAACGATAGTAATAGTAAAAACATCAAAGGTATTAATTACTGGACTTTTAGAACTCAAAAAACAAATGCAACCGTACAAATCCCTATCAGTAAAAGAATTAAAACATTAATTGATACATACGGACTACCAAATACAAATTATCCCGCAAACGGTGTTAAATTGAATGAAGATATAAAAGAAGTTTGCCGACTTGCAGGAATAAATGAAAAAATAAAAGGTAGTAAAGCAATATCATTAATTATTTATGGAGAAAAAGAAGTTAGAAACAAAATAATAGAAGTTCCTAAATATAAATTGATAACTACTAGAACTTTCAGACGCTCATTTGCCACTAATTACTACGGAAATATTGATACTAATCTGATTATGATGGTAACGGCTCACAAACAAGAAAATCAGCTAAGAGCATATATCGGCTCAAAAGGTTTGCAGGACATTGAACGCTCAAAAACTCAAGTAGATGAATTTCACGAAAAAAGAAAACTGGAAAAAGAAAATAGAAAACTTACAATAGTGGGCAAAGCATCCAACCAGTAGGAAATTGTAACCTCAATTTATTTAGTACTGCAAAATTACTGCAAATATACTACATTGTACGTACAATATGTGTACATCGTATGGTATTGTATAAGTATTGAGTAGTTAATGCCTTAAACACTCTAAAAACACCTTTAATCTGCGTTTTAAAGAGTGTGTTTACAGGTGTTTTTTTAAGTTAATTAATTAAGATTCTGTTTATCAGCGCTTTGCAGTTTTATAATTTATGTTAAAGTAGCTTTAAAAAGTCTTAAATTGCAATAACATAAAAGCCCATTAAATAGATGGCAAAAAAAAAGTGGCACACAGACCATCGAAATGAAAAGCATACCACGTAACTCAGCCCTACAAAGGTACAAAATTCATATCAAACAGTCTATTTGCTTATAATTTTATAAGAAAATATATACTATGGAGAAACAAGTACAACTTATTCAGATTACAGCAGAACAACTACAAAACAAGATTATTAAAGGCGTTGCAGAACAATTGCAGGAGTTAGAAAAATCATTCCAACCAAAAGAGCCAACAGAATATTTAAGTAGGAATGATGTAGCTACAATGCTACAAGTAAATCTTTCAACATTATTTAATTGGAATAAGCAAAAAATACTACAACCTTATCAAATTGGAGGACGTGTATATTATAAGCGTTCGGAAATAGAGAAAGCAGTTGTAAAAGTTGAAATAGCTAAGTAAAATGGCTAAACCTCAACAACAGTACTCGAAAACATTTATAAGTAAGGCTAAACGCTTGTTTTGTCTGCTTATGGATACGCTTTGCACTCTTTTTATAATCTTTATTGATTAACAAAGAATTGACTTAAAAAGACGCTTTAACGGTGTCTTTTTCTCTTTTTAACATTTGCCTACTTCTAGTGGTGTGGCAAAGCCTACTTTAATTTTAAAATATTATCATTGATAGATTACGCAAAAGTATTTCTCCAATATGTAGATGTGAACCGCTTACTGGAACTGCCTTTTTTGTCTTTTTCGGGAACGTATGAAACTAAAACAGGAGAACAAAAAAACAACGGTACATTAATAGCTGAATATCATTTTTGTAAAATAGCAATTTACGAAAGCGGTTTGGTATTGTTTACTGGAAGTTTGCACAAATTATATAATTCACTCAAAGGAATTGTAGCACCAAATCATAAAAGAGTACTTGACAAAATTAAATTAATGCCAAGTAACACACCAGTAGAACAACAACAACAAATTGATGCTTTGGCAGTAGCTAACGGCAAATACAAAGGTTTTAACGGTAATGATTTTACTATTGATAATATAGATGAGGTGCGCAATTACTTAGAATTGTTATTTAATTGTGAGCCTGAACAAATGATATTTCAAAACATAGAATTTGGAGTTAATACAACGCCTTTATTTGCTTCAAAGTTATTTTTAAAAGGTTTGCTATTTCATAAGAACAAAGAATTTGAGTATCGTTTTAACGGTTCTTTTGCGCAATCAATACATCAACAGTATTATATCAAGATATATGATAAAGCTATCCAGTATGGAATGGAAGGCAATGTATTAAGAGTTGAACTTAAAATAGTAAAGTCTGAATACTTGAAGCAATTAGGTATTGTATCATTTGGGGATATAGACACAATTACATTGAACAACGCAAAAGAATTGCTTTTAACGGCTTTTAATGAAGTAGTCTATTATGATTATACAATTGATAAAAAGAGCCTTACAAGTAGCCAAAAGCAAAGTTTAAATAAATACTCAAACCCTCGTTACTGGTTGCATACTTTGAAGTCAGTTCATAGAGACCGCCCAAAGAAAAAACTACAATATTTTATTGTTAATAATTCGGATAACTTAAAGGCTAAAATCTATAAAAATATAGTTAAAAAGTGTGTAACCATTAACAGCTATTTGAAGCCAAAAAAAGATGCTGTAAAAAAACAAAATTGTGTAACCATTAACAGTTCAAGTATAGGGATAAACATTACACAAAACACTATTGAAAAACAGCCTTTAAAAATGCCTAAATGCAAGTACACAAATATCAGCTTGAAACACGAAAAAGAAGGTGCAATTAAAATAGGAATTACAACAGTTAGAAAACTAAGAGTAAGTGACCCTAAAATGTTTGCGTTGCTTTGTTCGGTTTGGTTAAGTAAAAGACAAAGTGATAATAATTTAGAATACAAAATAGTAAAAGCAATTGCGAATAAACATCGTAAAAAAATAACAGATTCAACTTATAAGAGAAATGTATTAGATAATTCTAATCAAACCACCATATTTTAAAATAGAGTTATGAAAAAAGAAAACGAATTATTAAATAATTTGATTGATATGATACCAGCAGATAAAATGCTTTTAACAATCTACTATATTTTTGATGGTGTCATCTACTCCGATACTTTGCAACAAGATGAAATAAGCACCTCATCAGAAATAATTGATAATGTTACTAAAATCAAAGTTGAGGTTTATGGAGAACCACCAGTAACAATGCACGGAACTAATGCAAGATTATTACTTCATCAGATTAATAAATACAATTTACTAAAAGCCTTTTGATTAATTTCAAAGGTTTTTTTTTGGTTCAAGTCTTAGGACGTATAAAGAAGTAAGACTTCGACACTATAAGAAAAGCCTACTTTTCGTACATTAAAAATATATCCGTTTTGGTCACTTAAAAGAGTAAAGAGTTTTTATACACATAAAAGCCGTTTTAGTGCCTTAACTATAAAAAGTATTAAAATATTATTTGCGTTTGTTGAGGTGTTAATTAAATAGTTCGTTAGTATCTGGAGGGGGTATTTAGTAAAAGTTACCACCATCTGTTATGTAGGTGTGTAAAGAGTTTATTCCTGTCTGGAGGGGGTATTTTACCATTATCTGTTATGCACACGTATAAAACAAAGAGTTTTCATATATTAAAAAGGTAGTTGAGAATGTACTTTGTACCATTATTTGTACCAATACTAAAATCAAGACAATAAAAAAACAGTTAAGTGACTGTTTATTAGCTAATTAACTATTTAAAATTATGACCACGAAGGGATTCAAACCCCCAACCGTCAGAACCGAAATCTAATATTTTATCCAGTTGAACTACACAGCCATTTTATTATTGATAAAATTTATGCTAATGTTTTTTTAACAATTGTTGATATTGTTACGCCATCGGCTTTTCCTGCTAATTCTTTTGATACGATTCCCATAACCTTCCCCATATCTTTCATTCCTGTTGCGTTAGTTTTAGCGATAACCTCTGCCACTACTTTTGTAATTTCTTCTTCGGATAAAGATTCTGGCAAGAACTGTTCTAAAACTTTTGCTTCTTCAAGTTCTGGTTTTGCTAAATCGTTTCTTCCTTGTTCAGAAAAAACAACTGCACTATCTTTTCGTTGCTTTACTTGCTTTTGAATAATTTTCAATTCTTCTGCTTCAGAAATATCTCCTGTACCTGTTTGGGTATTAGCTAACATAAAAGCCGATTTTAAAGCTCTAAGAGCAGTTAAAGCTACAGTATCTTTCGATTTCATAGCTTCTTTCATCTTATCCATTACTTGTTTTTGCAACCCCATAATTTTTTATTTTAGCATTAAAAAATTCCCGACTAAGCGGGAATTTAAATATAATATATTATTATTTTTATTAATCTACATTATCATGTAAAAATGAATTATTAGAACGTGATAAATCATTGTTATCTGTATTTAATGTAGTATCTGATTTACTTATCGATGAATCAGTATTAATATCTACACCTAATCTCTTATAAGCTGGTTGACGCTCTATTTCGTCAATATTTTTACCTACCTGATCATTGAATTTGTAGTTAAATCCTTTCATTTTATCACGTCTTTCTTGCGTTCTTTTTTGCAATTCAGAAATGGTGATACTCAATGGCGAAATTTCTTCACTTGTAGTATCATTTTTACTAACCTCTTGTTTCGCTTTGGTTTTTACTTGAAACCTTAACGCTTCTTCAACATCATCTTTTATAACAGGAGTAGAACTTTTAGTTATAGTTGGTTCTGCATCAAAAGCATCTAAAACATAACGCTTTTCAACTTGCTGTTCACCTTCATTTGGTGTAGGTTTATTTATAGCTTTACCAGGATTTTCATTTACAGTATTATTAACTGGCAAATTAAATAATAAATCTTGTTCAAAAGGCTCTTGTGCTACCTCTTTATAGTCATTTTTTGAGTCAGAAATATTAGTAATAATAAAATCATCTTCACCTACTGTATCACTAGTAATATCATCATATACTACGTTTATATTATTAATAGTATCTGTAGTTCTATTTAAATTATGCCTAGGTTCTTCATCATCTTCCTTTAAAACGTTAACAACTCTATTGGGTTTATTAACCGAAATAGGGTCATTAATCCCTGGTGTATTTTGTACTTTTCTTTCTCCAAAATTATAGGTTGCTTTCTGTTCATCTTCTAAAGTATGAACAATTTTAGGCACTTCTGCGTTGGTAATTGTTCCTTGTTGATCGGCAGTAAAACCTGTAGCAACAATAGTTACAGCAATACCATCTTCTAAAGTTTCGTCTTCACCAACTCCCATGATAATATTTGCATCATAACCTGCTTCATCTTGAATATAGTCATTTATCTCTCCAATCTCATCTAAAGTTACTTCATTAACTCCTGAAACAATTAATAATAATACATTTTTCGCTCCTGTAATTTTATTATCATTTAACAACGGAGAATCTAATGCTTTTACAATGGCATTTTTAGCACGATTTTCACCTGCTTCTTTAGCTGAACCCATAATTGCAGTTCCACTATTAGAAAGGACTGTTTTAGCATCATGTAAATCGATGTTTTGCTTATAGTGATGTGTTATAACCTCTGCAATACCTTTAGCGGCTGTTGCTAAAACCTCATCTGCCTTAGAAAAACCTGCTTTAAAACCTAAATTCCCGTAAACTTCACGTAGCTTATTATTATTTATAACAATAAGAGAATCTACGTTCCTACGCAATTCATCTATTCCGTTTTGAGCTTGTTTAGTACGCATTCTTCCTTCAAACTGAAATGGCATTGTAACGATACCTACCGTTAGAATATCCATATCTTTTGCTATTTTAGCGATAATAGGTGCTGCACCAGTACCAGTACCACCTCCCATACCTGCGGTAATAAAAACCATTTTGGTATGCGTACTTAACATTTGTTGAATTTCTTGAATACTTTCTGCTGCTGCTTGTGCACCAACATCAGGATTCGCACCTGCTCCTAACCCTGAAGTTAAGTGTGCGCCTAATTGAATTTTATTAGGAATAGGACTACTTTCAAGTGCCTGTGCATCTGTATTACAAATCACGAAATCTACTCCATGAATTTGCTTACTAAACACGTGGTCTACAGCATTACTTCCTCCCCCACCAACACCAATCACCTTAATAGCATTCGACTGTGTTTTTGGCATATCGAATGAAATGTTATTGAATTCTGTGCTCATAATAACTTTTCTTTTTATAATTTGTATTCACTTACACTTCCTTTTTCTGGGGGAAAAATAAAGGTAACTTTTTTATAATTTAACTTATTCTGCGTTATCTAAAAACTCTTTAAACCTATCTGTAAATTTTTCAAAAATAGATTTAGGTTTTTCCTGCGCTATATATTCTTTTCGCTTTACCTCCTCTTCTAAAAACGCTTCATTTTCGATATCGTTTTCAACTTCAGATGTTACTGGTTCTTCAGGAACAACGACTTCTTGTACTACTTTTAAATCCTTTCTCAAACCTTCCATTAACAAACCAACAGCGGTTGCATATGCAGGACTTGATAAAGCACCGTCAGAATCACCTGCCAAATGTTCGTTAGGATATCCTATACGAACGTCCATTCCTGTAATATATTCTACTAATTGACGTAAATGTTTTAATTGAGAGCCTCCTCCTGTTAATACAATACCTGCAATTAGTTTTCCTTTCTGAGTTTCATGTCCATAATTCTTTATCTCTAAATACACATGCTCTATAATTTCTTGTACTCTTGCATGAATTATTTTTGATAAATTTTTAAGTGTAATCTCTTTCGGTTCTCTTCCTCTTAAACCAGGTATAGAAACAATTTCTGTTTCTTTATTTTCTCCTGGCCAGGCAGAACCAAATTTTACTTTTAATAATTCTGCTTGTTTCTCTATAATTGAGCAACCTTCTTTTATATCTTCAGTAATTACGTTTCCTCCAAAAGGAATTACTGCTGTATGACGAATAACACCATCTTTAAATATTGCTAAATCAGTAGTACCACCACCAATATCAATTAAAGCAACTCCTGCTTCTTTTTCTTCTTGACTTAATACTGCTGATGCCGATGCTAAAGGCTCTAATGTTATGTCTGCTAAGTTTAAACCTGCACTTTTAACACATCTTCCTATATTTCTAATAGATGAAACCTGACCAACTACTACATGAAAATTAGCTTCCAATCGCCCACCGTACATTCCAATAGGTTCTTTAATATCAGATTGGCTATCTACTTTAAATTCTTGTGGTAACACATGAATAATTTCTTCCCCAGGTAACATTACCAATTTATGTACTTGACCAACCAAACTTTCAATATCATCATCACTAATTACTACATCTGATTTTTCACGAGTAATATAATCACTATGATGTAAACTTCTAATATGTTGCCCTGCAATTCCTACAACTACATCTTCTATAGATTGCCCAGAAATACTTTGTGCTTCATCAATAGCCTGTTCAATCGATTTAATAGTTTGTGTAATATTATTTACCACACCACGTTTTACACCTAAACTTTTAGCTTTACCAATACCCAAAACCTCTATTTTACCATATTCGTTCTTACGACCGATCATAGCAACAATTTTGGTAGTACCAATATCTAAACCAACTGAAATTTTATTATTTTTCATCTTGCTTTTGTTTTGTGCACACAACTTGGTTGTGGTATTTTACATTTATTGTCTTATATTTTTTAATTGTTTTATCAATCAATGCTTTATTGTAAAATGCTATTAACTTTTTAAATTTAACAGCTACATTTTTATGCTTTCCAAAAAGTACTTTATACTCACCACTACGGACTATAAATATATATTCATTTTTAGAATTTTTTTGAATTCCTATAATTTCTTTTTTAAAAAAATCATAATTTTCAATTTTTTTTATTAACTCGATTAATTCGCTTATACCTTCTGAGTCCTTTACTCCTGATACTAATGGAACTCTTGCTGAAAAATTTTCTGATAACGGTATTGCTATTCCAAATTCATCAACATAATAAGATTCATATTTGTTTACAATACGAGCTATCGGTTTACGCTGATTTATTAATGTTTTTAATACACCATCAATCGTTAAATAAACAGTAGCTTTTTCAACATATGGATTTCCGCAAACATTTGTTTCTAAAAAATGTAAATTTACTACTCTTTTCTGTTGATTTTTAACAAATTCACTATTTTGTATTAACATTTTATCAACCATACTGTGTGTCAAAAAGTTATTATCACCTTCTTCAAATTGAATTACAGTGTTTTTCACCTTTTTTAAACCATTTTTACTTGTTGTAAATCCGTACAAAAAACTTATAAAAAGTAACAATAATAAAAAAGACACATATGTTAACAATGTTTTCATAGTTAATTTTTGTATTTTTTATGTAATTTATCTTTTATATTATCAACTAATAAACCAATATCGCCTGCACCAAGTATAACTACAACTTTAGACACACTTTTTAATATTTGGTCACTTACTTTATCCTTAGAAACTAACATTTTATTATTCACTTTCACTTTATCTAATAACCAAGAAGATGTTATCCCTTTTATAGGTAATTCTCTTGCTGGATAAATATCTAATAATAATAATTCATCAAACCTAGAAAGTGCCTTCGCAAAATCATCTGAAAAATCTTTTGTTCTACTAAATAAATGTGGTTGAAAAACAGCTAATACTTTTTCATTCGGATACATTTCTCTTACCGAATCTGCTACAGCATTAATTTCTGTTGGATGATGTGCATAATCATCAATCAATACTACATTTTCTGTTTTAATTTTATATGAAAACCTACGCTGAACGCCTTTAAACGTTTTCAACTGATTTTTAATATCTTCAAGAGGAATACCATAAACATCTGCCATTGCTAACGCTGCTAAAGCATTCATCATATTATGTTTCCCTGGCAAATTAAATTCAATATTTTTGATAATAGCTGTTGGTGTTTTTACATCAAAAATATAAGTTCCTGTTCCTACTTTTACATTATAAGCACTATAATCAGCATCTTCATTTACAGCATAAGTTAACCCTTTTAAAGGCAAACCTTTTGCTACAATTAAAGTATCAGAAACCTTGTTTGCAAACTCTCTAAAAGATTGTTGCAACATTTCATTTTCACCATAAATATCTAGATGATCGGCATCCATTGAGGTAATACAGGCTATATTTGGTGATAATTTTAAAAATGATCTATCAAATTCATCAGCCTCTACAACCGTAATTTTATCTTCTCCTAAAATAAGGTTTGAATTATAATTTTCTGCAATTCCTCCTAAAAAAGAAGTTGCCTTTACAGGTTGCATAATATGTCCTAAGATAGAAGATGTAGTTGTTTTCCCATGAGTTCCAGCAACGGCTAAACAAAGAGTTGTTTTAGTAATTTCTCCTAAAATTTCAGCTCTTTTTAAAATATCGAATCCATTATTTATAAAATAATTTAATTCTTGATGCGTACTCGGAATGGCAGGCGTATAAACGACTAACGTTGTTTTAATATCTAAACAAGAAAGAGGTATATTTTTAACTGCATCTTCAAAGTGAATTTTCACTCCAATATCTTCTAATTTTTTGGTTATCGGACTTGGCGTTTTATCGTAACCAAATACGTTTTTTCCGTTTACAGAAAAATAACGAGCAATTGCACTCATTCCAATTCCTCCAATCCCTATAAAATAGACGTTATGTATTGCTTTTAAATTCACTAAATAATTAATTTTTCTATTTCGTTAACTATATGATTCGTTGCATTAGGTAATGCTAATGCTTTTATATTTTCACTTAAATTATGTTGTTTTTCTTCATCTTTTAATAATGCTTCCATTACTTTCGGAAAAGTAGCTAATTCTTTTTCTGCTACCAAAATCGCGCCATTTTTATCAACTATTGATTTCGCATTTTTAGTTTGATGATCTTCAGATACATTTGGCGATGGAATAAATATAGTTGGCTTACCAACAATGCACAATTCAGAAACAGAACTTGCACCTGCTCTTGATATTATAAAATCAGCAGCTGCATAAGCTAAATCCATTTTATTTAAAAATGTATGAACTTGTACATTTTCTAAAGTATTGTATTGTTTATAATCATCAATATATAGCTTTCCACATTGCCAAATTAATTGAACATTCTGTTCTTTAAAAAAATCTAAATTAGATTCAATTAACTGGTTTATTTTTCTAGCACCTAAACTTCCTCCTAAAATTAAAATTGTCTTTTTTGAAGAATCTAATTTAAAAAAAGTTTTTCCTTCGGATACTTTTGTTTGAACACTTAACAAATCTTGACGAACAGGATTTCCAGTTTTTATAATTTTATCTTTCGAAAAAAAACGTTCTAAATTATCATAAGCAACACATATTTTACTTGCTTTTTTACTTAACAATTTATTGGTAATTCCTGGATATGAATTTTGCTCTTGTATTAAAGTAGGAATATTTTTTTTACCTGCAACCATTAATGTAGGTCCACTAGCAAAACCTCCTGTACCAATAGCAATATCTGGCTTAAATTTTCTGATAATAGCATTTGCCTTCCATAAACTACTGATTAATTTAACAGGAAATAATAAGTTTTTAAACGTTAATTTTCTTTGAATTCCTGAAATCCACAATCCTTTAATATCATAACCAGCCTCTGGAACTTTTTGCATTTCCATTTTATCCGAAGCACCAACAAACAAAATTTCTGCCGATGGATATCGATTTTTAATTTCATTTGCAATAGCAATTGCAGGATAAATATGTCCTCCAGTTCCACCACCACTTATAATAACGTTAATCGACTGTTTCAATGTAAAATATCTAAAGGATTATCATCTAAAATTGTTTCTTCAGTTTCATTTTTTGAAGCACTAACACTTAATATCATTCCTAAAGCAAAACAAGTCATCCAAATAGAAGTACCACCACTACTAATTAAAGGAAGTGTTTGCCCTGTTACCGGTAATATATTTACAGCTACCGCCATATTAATCATCGCTTGAAAAACAATAGGAATTCCAACACCTAGTACCATTAATGTTGCAAAAATAGTTGTTGCTTGCTTGGCTGTAATTAAAATTCTTAATAATAATAGTAAATAAATAAACACCACTACTACAGCTCCTACAAAACCATACTCTTCAACAATAATAGCATATATAAAATCAGAAGATGATTGTGGTAAAAAATTTTTCTGTACACTTTTACCAGGTCCTCTTCCTACCATACCTCCTGTTGCAATTGCAATTTTTGCTTTTTCAACCTGATAATTTTCTTTTCCTTCAGATTTAGAAAAACCTTCAATTCTGCTCTGCCAAGTATTTACACGGTTTGGCATTATATCAGGAAAAGCTTTTGCTACAAGTATAAAAAAAAGTAATGAAAAAAGTCCTATCCCAATAATATAACCAATCTGTTTTAATGGATATCCACCGATAAATATCAACAATAAAATCATTAGAAAAATAATAGCTGTTGTTGAAAAATTTGCAGGTAACACTAATAATAATACCACTGAAACAGGCAACCATAATTGTAATAAACTATCTTGAAAGTTTATTACTCTATCTTTATTTTTTGCTAAATATCTTGACACATAAATCATCAAAACTAATCCTGCTAATGTAGAAGTCTGAAAACCAATACCTACAAAAGGAATACTTATCCATCTACTAGCATTTGCACCACCTATAACTCGTCCTTGTGCCAAAGTAAACATTAATAACAAAATTACTACAGGCATCATTAAAACAGCACCACCACTAAAGTACCTGTACGGAATTCTATGTACTCCATAAATAACCGCAAAACCTGTTATTAATAATACTACGTGTTTCATTAAATGCCCAATAGTTGAGCCATTACCGACTACATAAACCAGATTGGTACTTGCACTATATATAGGCATAAATGAAAATATTGCCAATACAGCAACAATAGCCCAAATAGATCTATCTCCTTTTATATGTTTAAATATATCTTTAATCAATCAATTTTATTTTTATAAATTCTTAATTGCTTCTTTAAACTTAACACCTCTGTCTTGGTAATTCTCAAATAAATCAAAACTAGCACATGCTGGCGATAATAAAACAGCATCGCCTGAACTTGCCATTTGACTTGCAACTTCTACTGCTTTATCTGCTGTTTTGGTTTCAATAACAACATCGACAAGGTTACCAAATGTTTCTATAATTTTTTGATTATCGATACCTAAACAAATAATCACTTTTACTTTTTCTTTTACCAAAGATAATAACTCCGTATAATCATTTCCTTTATCAACACCACCAACAATCCAAATTGTTGGAGATTTCATAGAATCTAATGCATAAAAAACAGCGTTTACGTTAGTTGCTTTACTATCATTAATAAATTGTACGCCATTTACTTTTTGGACATATTCTAATCGATGCTCTACAGCTTCAAAACTTGATAAACTTTTAGCAATTCCATCAGTATTTATTTGTAATAGTTTTGCAGTTATTGCAGCTGTCATTGCATTTTTAATATTGTGTTTGCCTTTTAACGCTAAATCATCAATTTTGATTAAAACTTCTTCGGTTTCTAGTTTTATTATTATTTTATCATCCCTTAAAAAAGCACCATATTCCAATTCTTTTTCAATTGAAAAAGGGATTTTTTGAGCCTTTGTAGTATTTTTTTTCAGCCAATTTTGTATTTCTATATCATCAGCGTCATAGATTAAAAAATCTGTTGCTGTTTGATTTTTTGTAATACGAAATTTTGAATTTATATAATTATCAAAATTATAATCATATCTATCTAAATGATCTGGCGATATATTTGTAACAACAGCAATATGTGGGCTGAAATCAATAATTCCATCTAACTGAAAACTACTTAATTCTAACACATATTCATCATAATTTTGTTCAGCAACTAACTGAGCAAAACTATCACCGATATTACCACCAATACCAACATTCAATCCTGCTTTTTTAAGTAAATGACCTGTTAGTAATGTAGTCGTTGTTTTTCCATTTGAACCTGTAATTCCTACGATTTTAGCATTTGTATATTTTACAGCAAATTCAATTTCTGAAACAACTTTTATTTTTTTTGAAATTAACGCTTGTATTAAAGGTACTTTGTCGGGTATTCCAGGGCTTTTCATAACAACATCAGCATTGAATATTTCAGCTTCTGTATGTTTATTTTCTTCGAAAATAATATTATGCTTTAAAAGAACTTTTTTATATTTTTCAGATATACTTCCTTTATCAGAAACAAAAACATCGAAACCTTTTTGTTTACCTAATAATGCTGTTCCAACACCACTTTCTCCACTACCAAGAATAACTAACCTTTTCATATTATCTTAATTTTAAGGTTACAATAGTTAAAACTGCTAATAAAATTCCAACAATCCAAAAACGAGTAACTATTTTACTTTCGTGATAATTTAATTTTTGATAATGATGATGTAATGGCGCCATTTTAAAAATACGTCGTCCTTCACCAAATTTCTTTTTTGTATATTTAAAATAGAATACTTGTAGTATTACTGATAAATTTTCAACTACAAAAATACCTGCTAAAATTGGTAATAATAATTCTTTACGAATTGCAATAGCAATAACAGCTATAATTCCACCAATAGTTAAACTACCAGTATCACCCATAAATACTTGTGCAGGATATGTATTATACCAAAGAAAACCAATTAATGCACCCGCAAAAGCGAATATAAAAACGGTCATTTCTCCCGAATTAGGAATGTACATGACATCTAAATAATCAGCAAAAATAATATTTCCTGAAACCCAGGCAAATATTGCCAAAGCCATTACCATAATTGCAGAACTTCCGGCAGCAAGTCCATCAATACCATCGGTTAAATTTGCTCCGTTTGAAATACCTGTGACAATAAAAACAACTACAAATATGAAAACAATCCAGCCATATTTTTCATATCCATCACCTAAAAAGCTTAAAGCATCAGCATAATCTAATTCATTATGTTTCAAAAAAGGAACGGTTGTTTTTGTTGATTTATGTGCTTCACCAAATACTTTTACTTTACCGTTTACTTGCTCAATTTGTTGTGTAGCAGGAAGCTGTTCTTTCATGGTTACATCTGGATGAAAATATAACATCGACCCAACAATAATACCTAAACCTACCTGTCCTAATACTTTAAATTTGCCTTTTAAACCTGCCTTATCTTTTTTAAATACTTTAATATAATCATCGGTAAAACCGATAAATCCCATCCAAACGGTGGTTATCAATAAAATAATGATATAAATATTTTCTAATTTCGCCAATAATAATACAGGAAGTAAAGTGGCTAGGATAATAATAAGCCCTCCCATAGTTGGCGTTCCTGCTTTTTGTACTTGACCAGCTAAACCTAAATCACGAACAGTTTCACCAATTTGTAACTTTCTTAAAAAGTTAATAATTTGTTTTCCAAATATTGTTGAAATCAACAAAGACATTATAAATGCCATTGCTGAACGAAAAGTAATAAACTGAAAAACACTTGCTCCAGTTAAATTAAATTCACTTTCTAAATATTGAAATATATAATACAGCATACTAAGTATTTTTTAGTTGATTAAAACAATTTTTTACTTCTTCTAAATCATCAAAATGATGTTTTACACCATTTATTTCTTGATAATCTTCGTGTCCTTTTCCTGCTATTAATATAATATCTCCTTTAACTGCCAATTTACAAGCTGTTTTTATTGCCTGTCTTCTATCTAAAATTGAAAGTGTTTTTTTATAATTTTCTGCGGATACACCAGCTTCCATTTCATCAATAATCACCTGAGCATTTTCAGTTCGAGGATTATCCGAAGTAAATATTGCCTGACTACTTAATTGAGCTGCAATCATTGCCATTTTCGGACGTTTTGTTTTATCTCTATCGCCACCACAACCAACAACAGTAAGTACTTTTTCAGTACCTGTACGAATATCATTAATGGTTTGTAACACGTTTTTAAGTGCATCAGGAGTATGTGCATAATCAACAATGGCTGTTATTCCATCATTTGAAACTACATATTCAAAACGACCATTTACACTTTCTAAATCACTAATAAGTCGTAGTGTTTCTCGTTTTTCAAGACCTAATAAATCGGCAACGCCAAAAATTGCTAACAAATTAGAAGCATTAAATTCGCCAATTAATTTTGTCCAAACCTCAACATTATTGATATATAATAAACTTCCTGAAAAACGTTTTTCTAATACTTTTCCTTTAAAATCTCCGAGTGTTTTTAAGGCATAAGTTTTCTTTTTAGCTTTAGAGTTTTGCAACATTATTTGTCCATTCTTATCATCAATATTTACTAAAGCAAATGCCGATTTTGGCAAGGAATCAAAAAATGATTTTTTCACATCTCTATATTCTGCAAAAGTTTCATGATAATCTAAATGATCGTGTGATAAATTAGTAAAAACACCACCTACAAAATTTAATCCTTCTGTTCTTTTTTGATGAATTCCATGAGAACTAACCTCCATAAAACAATGACTTACTCCTGCATCAATCATTAATGATAAATACTTATTTATAGCTAAAGAATTTGGCGTAGTATGAGTTGCTTTATGTTCTTTATCATCAATCATTATTTTTACTGTTGATAACAAACCAACTTTAAACCCTGCTTTTTTAAATAACTGATATAATAAAGTAGCAATAGTCGTTTTACCGTTTGTACCTGTAATACCAACTAATTGCAGTTTTTTTGATGGGTTTTGATAAAAATTAGCTGCTATAATTGCCAAGGCTATATTAGAATCTGTAACCTCAATATAAGTTATTTCTTCTTTTTTATCCGTAGGGATATTTTCACAAACTATAACTCTAGCTCCTAAATTTAATGCTTTTTCTATAAATTGATGTCCATCGACTGTTACTCCTTTTTGAGCAATAAACACATCATTTTTTTCAACTAACCGACTATTAAACTGAATATTATTTATAATAATATCACTATCTCCGTAAATTTTATTTACAGATACTTTTTCTAATATTTCTTTTAATTTTTTCAATTATAATAACTTTAAATAAACCGTAGCTCCTTTTGATACTTTTATTCCATTACCTATAGATTGTTCTGTTACTTTTCCCATTCCTGAAAATTCCACTCGTAAACCCATATTTTCTAATAATGCAATCGCATCCATTCCGCTCATACCTACAACACGAGGCATAATTGTTTTATACTTTATTAATTTATTATAATAATCTTGATAATCTTTATCAATACTTGCTGATGAAATTTCATCAGAAACTAATTGATTATTTATAGGTGTTGTTGTGTAAATTTTCTGAGCAATTTCTTTAAAAACTGGCGCAGCAACGATACCTCCATAATACCCTTTTGATTTATTCGGACTATGAACTACTACAATACAGGAGTATTTCGGTTTATCCGCAGGAAAAAACCCAGTAAATGAAGCTACATATTTTTTCTTCGAGTAATGACCATAAACAGTTTTACCATTACTGTTTTTATATTTCGGAATCCATTTCTGAGCAGTACCTGTTTTTCCTGCCATAGAAAAATTGGAAGAATATATATTTTCAGCAGTACCTCTTTTCACAGTGTTTTCCATGATTTTTCGCACCTGATTGATAGTGTTTTGAGAAGCTATTTTATCTTTTAAAACTTCAGTTTCAAAACTTTTTTCTACATTTCCACCAACTCTTAATTCCTTAACAAAATAAGGTTTAACTAATTTACCATTATTAGCAACTGCATTATAAAATGTTAATACTTGTAATGCGGTTAAATGAACTCCATATCCCCAAGCCATCCATTCTAATGAAATCGGACTCCAAGTATTTTCCGATGGATTAGGAATATACGGCTTTCCTTCTCCTCTTATTTTAACTCCTGTTAACTGATCTAAACCAAAAGATTTAATTCGTTTTACAAATCTCTTTGGATTTTTATCATAATTTTTTCGAATGGTTTTTACAATTCCAACATTTGATGAAACTTCAAAAACACGTGCTAATGAAATTTTACCATGACCACCACTTTTACTATCCTCGACTTTTCTATTGTTAATAAATATCTTTCCATTTCCACAATTAACAACATCAGAAGTATCTGCAACTCTATCTTCTAAAACAGCCATTAAACTAGCCAATTTAAAAGTAGATCCAGGTTCATGACTTTCCCAAACTGCGTAATTTCTTTTCTCGTAATATTTCCCTTCGGATGTTCTTCCTAAATTAGAAATCGCTTTTATTTCACCAGTTTCAACTTCCATTACAACAGCACATCCATGGTCTGCTTCAAAATATTCTAATCGATTAAGTAATGCATGATGCGTTATATCCTGAATATTTACATCAATTGTAGTAATTACATCACTACCATCTATCGGTTCTTTTTCATTAACATCATTAATAGGTCTCCATTGCCCTTTTGCAATTTTCTGCTTTAAACGCCAGCCGTTTTCACCTTGCATATAATCTGCAAATGCACCTTCAATACCTGCTCCTCCTCTTTTATTATCGTAGCCTATTGTTCGCGCAGCAATTTTACCTATCGGATGTACACGAACAGTACTTTGTTCGGCAATAAATCCTCCTCTATAAAGTCCTTCGTTAAAAATTGGAAATTTTCTAATTTTCGCACAATCGTTATACCCAACATTTCGAGCAATTAATAAGTAGCGATTTTTTCGTTTTCTGGCACGTCTAATTTTATTTTGATAATAACTAGCAGGCTTGCCTAACATTTCAGCTAATGCTTCAGATAATGCTCTAATATTTTTTTCGAATACTTCTGATTTTACCACAACAGCATCCATTCTTATGGTATACTTAGTTATTGAAGTAGCTAATAAATTTCCATCAGCAGCATATACATTACCTCTGTTTGCAAATATGGTATCGTTTTTTACTGTTTTTTCTAGAGAAAGTTTACGATACTTATCTCCATCTAAATATTGAAGTTTAAAAACCCTAAAAACAATAAGCAAAAGAAAAAGCGTCATTAAAACTACAACTACATAGAGTCTGTTTAATATGCTTTTTTTTATGACCATTTTTTATCTATTCTTTTTTTGTTGTTACTTTTATTTTTTGAGGTGGTTTCTTTGCGGGAAACAATCCATTAGCTTTTACTTTATCTCGAATACTACTTTCTAATCTAATTTTAGTCAATTCAGTACTCGTATCAAAATCTTCAGCTCTCAACTCTCTTTTTTTCCTATTCAGCTTAGCTATTTTCACAACTTTTGCATCTAAACGATGAGAGCTCGATATCATCATTAATAATAAGCTCACCACAAAAATTAAGATACCCCAATTATTAAAAGAGTTATCATCTGTTAAAAACCGCCCTCGCAAAACATCATAAATACCTTTCTTTACTTTAGACATTATTTTAAAGTTGCTATTCGTAGCTTTGCACTTCGTGCTCTATTATTTAATTTAATTTCTTCCCAACTTGGTATAATTAGCTTACCAACTTTTTTTAATGGAACAGTAAAATTACCATAAAAATCTTTTTCTGGTTCACCAACAAACAACCCTGTCCTTATAAATCGCTTTACCAATCTATCCTCTAACGAATGGTATGAAATAACGCTTAATCGTCCATTTTCATTTAATAAACCAGGAATTTGCTCTAAAAACTCTTTTAAAACTTCCAATTCTTGATTTACTTCAATTCGAACAGCTTGAAATATCTGAGCTAATATTTTGTGTTCTTTAGCTTCTGGAAGAAATTCTTTTAATACCTCTTTCAATTGAAAACTAGTATTAATTTCTTCTTCTTGCCTAGCCTCTACAATCTTTTTAGCTAACATTCTTGCGTTTCTTAATTCGCCATATAAAAACAAGATATCAGCTAATCGTTCTTCACTATATTTATTGATAATTTTCTTAGCAGATAAATCAGATTTCTGATCCATTCTCATATCTAAATCAGCATCAAAACGAGTAGAAAAACCTCTATCGGCTTCATCAAATTGATGAGAAGAAACTCCTAAATCACCTAAGATACCATCTACTTTTCTAATTCCATAGAAACGTAAAAACCTAGAAATAAATCTAAAATTTTCACCTATTAATACAAAACGACTGTCATCAATTACATTTTGTTGTGCATCAGGATCTTGATCAAAAGCAAATAGCCTACCATTTTCTCCTAACCTACTTAAAATTTCTTTTGAATGACCACCGCCACCAAAAGTTACATCAATATATACTCCGTCTTCTTTAATATCAAGAGCATCTACACTTTCCTTTAACAATACTGGATTATGATAATTCATCTACATCTTCTATATTTCCCATTACTTCTTCTGCTAAATCAGCAAAATCAACAACAGTGTCATCAATTACTTTTTCGTATCTTTCTTTATCCCAAATTTCAATAATATTAACAGCTGAAGAAAGCACTATTTGCTTACTAATACCTGCAAATAAACATAAGTTTTTTGGAATTAATAACCTACCTGAAACATCTACTTCTAGCATTTTTACACCAGCAGTAAACCTTCTTATAAAGTCATCATTTTTTTTTACAAATCTATTTAATTTATGAATTTTACACATCACTAAATTCCACTCTTCCATTGGGTATAACTCCAAGCAAGGCTGAAAAACAGACCTTTTAATAACAAACCCATTTAACAACACATCAGATAGTTGTTTCTTGAAAGCTGATGAGAACATAAACCTCCCTTTAGTATCAACTTTACATTCGTATGTTCCTATTAAATTTATCAATTTAAAAAGTCAGTAGTTTGCATCAAAAATAAAAAAAAATACCACTTATTCCCACTTTACACCACTTTGTTAATAAGTTTTGATTTCACCATTAAAAACTGATTACTAGCTCTTTTAACGACAACTAGAAGCATCAAATAATAAAACTGAAAATTTAACAAAAAAGGACTACATTTGTCATTAAGTCAAACTGATAAATTAATGGGTGATTTTTTAAAGAAAGAGGGCAAATTTACATATGCAGAAGCAGGAGAAGGAAAAGCATTAGTCGTATTACACGGATTAATGGGTGCTCTAAGTAATTTTGATGAAACATTTAAACATTTTTCTGAAAAAGGGTATAGGGTTTTAATACCTGAACTACCTTTATATACACTACCGCTAATAAAAACAAATGTAAAAAACTTAGCAGATTATGTACATGATTTTATTGAATACAAAGGTCTTAAAGACGTTGTTCTTTTAGGAAATTCATTAGGTGGACATATTGCTTTATATTACACAAAGCATTACCCTGAAGATGTAGGTGCTATCGTTTTAACAGGTAGTTCTGGTTTGTATGAAAAATCAATGGGAGATAGTTACCCTAAAAGAGGTAATTATGAATATATTGAAAACAAAGCTAGAGAGGTTTTTTACGACCCTAAAATTGCAACAAAAGAACTTGTAGATGGTATTTATGCTATTGTAAGTGATAGAGTTAAAGCTTTAAAAACTTTATCTATTGCTAAAAGTGCTATTCGTCATAATATGGCGAATGACTTACCAAATATGCACCAACCAACCTGTCTTATTTGGGGAAAACAAGACGGAGTCACACCACCTGAAGTTGCAGAAGATTTCCATAAAATATTACCAGATTCAGATTTATTTTGGATTGATAAATGTGGGCATGCAGCAATGATGGAAACTCCTCAAGAATTTAATGAAATTTTAGAAAGCTGGCTTTCTAAAAGAAATTTATAATAGCATAACTTATATTTATGAAAATAAGATCTGCAGATTTTGTAATGAGTAACAGTAATGTTATGAAAGCTCCAAAGGATAGAATTCCTGAATATGCTTTTATAGGTCGCTCAAATGTGGGGAAATCTTCGTTAATCAACATGTTGATGCAACGTAAAGATTTAGCCAAAACTTCTGGTAAACCAGGAAAAACTCAACTGATAAATCACTTTAAAATAAACCAAGAATGGTTTTTAGTCGATTTACCAGGATATGGGTATGCTCAAATATCTAAAAAGAAAAGAACTATTTTTCAATTTTTTATTGAAAACTATTTCAAAGAAAGAGAACAACTTGTTTTTACTTTTGTTTTAATCGATTCTCGTCACGATCCGCAAAAGATTGATTTAGAATTTATGCAGTTTTTAGGTGAAAATCAAATTCCTTTTGGTATCGTTTTTACAAAAGCCGATAAATTAGGAACAACTAAAATAAACAATCAAATAGCAAACTATAAAAAAGAAGTTGCTAAAACACTGGGAAATACTTCCTACTTCTTTTCTTACTTCATCAGAAACAGGTTTAGGACGTGAAGAATTTTTAGAATTCATTGATAAGACCAATGAAACTATTCTTAAAGATTTTAAATAAATTACCAATACAACATTTTACATCTTAAAAAATGCACTCTACTAAAGATAATTTACAAGTTTTACATGAAGATAATCATTTAGTGATTATTAATAAAAGAGCTGGTGATATTGTTCAGGGTGATAAAACAGGCGATAAACCATTGTCTGATGTTGTTAAAGAATACATCAAAGAAAAATACGACAAACCTGGTGCTGTTTATTTAGGTACAGTTCACCGATTAGACAGACCAACTTCAGGTGTTGTAATTTACGCCCGTACTTCAAAAGCTTTAGAGCGTTTGAATAAAATGTTACGTGATAAAATCATCAAAAAAACATATTGGGCGGTTGTGAAAGATCAACCAAATAAATCTGAAGATACACTTATTAGTTTTTTAAAGAAAAACCCGAAGAATAACAAATCTACATCATATCCGAAGGAAATTGACGGTAGTAAAAAAGCAATTCTTCATTATAAAGTTATCAAAAAATTAGATAATTATTCTTTATTAGAAATTGATTTAGAAACAGGTCGTCATCATCAAATTCGAGTGCAATTATCAAACATTGGTTGTATAATAAAAGGAGATTTAAAATACGGTTCTAAAAGAAGTAACAAAGACGGAGGTATTCATTTACGTACTCGTAAAATTGAATTTATTCATCCTGTAAGTAAAGAACTTATCAAAGTTACAGCTCCAACACCAAAAGACCCAATTTGGGACTCTTGCTCATAACATTAAATATTTTTAAAATTCATCGTTAAATTTGTATCTTTAAATAAATTCTAACAATGAATATTCCTGAATTAATACAAGCACAAAAAAACTTTTTTGCAACACAGCAAACTAAAAATATTTCTTTTAGAGTAAATGCTTTAAAAAGACTTCAGAAAGAACTCATAAAAAGAGAAAATGACATTATTAAAGCTTTATATGCTGATTTTAAAAAATCAGCATATGAAGCCGTAATGACTGAAACTTCCATTGTTTTAGCTGAATTAAAAATGGCGATTAAAAACTGTCATTCTTGGAGCAAACCAAAACGAGTTTTACCATCGCTTTTAAATTTTCCTTCATCAGCAAAAATATATAAAGAACCCTACGGAACTACATTAATTATTGCACCTTGGAATTATCCGCATCAATTAGCTTTTGCGCCACTTTTAGGTGCAATTACAGCAGGAAATACCATCATTTTAAAACCATCAGAATTAACACCACACGTAAGTAAAATTACCAAAGAAATTATAGAAGCCGTATTTGATAAAAATCACGTGGCAGTTATTGAAGGTGGCATTGCTGTTTCTCAAGAATTATTAGCACAACGCTGGGATTATATTTTTTTTACAGGAAGTGTGCCTGTTGGAAAAATTGTAGCAAAAGCGGCTGCCGAACACCTTACTCCTATCACTTTAGAATTAGGCGGAAAAAGTCCTTGTATTATTGATGAAACGGCTAATATTCCACTAACGGCAAAACGTTTAGTTTGGGGTAAATTTCTAAATGCAGGACAAACATGTATTGCTCCTGATTATTTATTGATTCATAAATCAGTAAAAGAAAATTTTATAAAGCATTTTAAAGAGGAAATAATAAATGCTTATGGAGAAAACCCTCAAAATTCTAGCGATTTCCCTAGAATTGTAAATACTCGTAATTTTGATAGATTAGCCTTACTTTTAAAAGATGAAAACTGCATAATTGGAGGGCAAACAGATAGAGAAAAGCGCTATATTTCACCAACACTTATTGATGAACCAAGCTTAAATAGTGAGGTTATGAAAGAGGAAATATTTGGTCCTATACTTCCTTTAATTTCATATCAAAAAGAAGAAGATTTTGATAAAATAATTTCTAATTATAATAAGCCTTTAGCCTTGTATGTTTTTACAACACGTAATAGTTTTACTAAAAAGATAATTGCAAAATATTCTTTTGGCGGAGGAACAATTAATGATACAACTGTACATTTTGCTAATCATCGTTTACCTTTTGGTGGCGTTGGCGAAAGTGGCATTGGTAGCTATCACGGAAAACAAAGTTTTGAAACTTTTTCTCATCAAAAAGGAGTCGTTACCAGAAAAAACTGGCTAGATATCCCTGTACGATATGCGCCTTATAAAGGAAAATTAAAACAATTAAAGATGTTATTAAAAATAAGTTAATCATTTTTTAAATAACTTCAGTTACGAAAGGTTTTCTTCAAAGATAACAGAGATTTAATTCGTATTTTTGGAATTCAATAAATCGATTTCTTAGATGAAAAAATTCAAATGGTTGACCTACAAGGTCAATATGCAAAAATAAAACCACAAGTAAATAAAGCTTTTGAGAGTGTTTTAGACACTGCCTACTATATTGGAGGTCCTGAGGTTAAAGGATTCGGAAGCGATTTAGAAAAATATTTAGACGTAAAACACGTAATTCCATGTGCTAACGGAACTGATGCTCTGCAAATAGCAATGATGGGTTTAGGTTTAGAACAAGGTGATGAAGTTATTACTGCTGATTTTACTTTTGCTGCAACTGTTGAAGTTATTGCTTTATTAAAGCTAACTCCTGTTTTAGTTGATGTAGATGCAGATACTTTTAACATTAATATTGAAGCTTTAAAAAAGGCTATTACACCAAAAACAAAAGCAATTGTTCCTGTTCATTTATTTGGTCAGTGTGCAAATATGGAAGCGGTAATGGAAATTGCCAAAGAACATAATTTATTTGTTATTGAGGATAATGCTCAAGCAATTGGAGCAGACTATACTTTTTCTGACGGAACAAAAAAGAAATCTGGAACTATTGGAAATGTAGGTACAACATCTTTTTTCCCTTCTAAAAACTTAGGTTGTTATGGTGATGGTGGTGCAATTTTCACTAATGATGATGATTTAGCTCATACAATTAGAGGAATTGTAAACCACGGAATGTACAAGCGTTATTATCATGATGTTGTTGGTGTAAATTCTCGTTTAGACAGCTTACAAGCAGCTGTTTTACAAATAAAATTACCTTTATTAGACAGTTTTTGTGATGCTCGTAGAAAAGCTGCTAGATATTATAATACTGCTTTTGCTAATAATACAAATATTATAACTCCAACGACTAGCTCTTGTGGTACAACGATGTGTGATAACTGTAATTGTCATGTTTTTCATCAGTATACTTTAAAAATTACAAACGGAAAACGTAATGAATTACATCAACATTTATTAGACAATAATATTCCGAATGCAATTTATTACCCTGTGCCGTTACATGCTCAAAAAGCATATAAAGATGCACGTTATAACGAAGATGATTTTAAAGTTACAAATCAATTAATTGATGAAGTAATTTCATTACCAATGCACACCGAATTAGATGAAGAGCAATTGGCTTTTATTACTAAAACAATTTTAGATTTTTTAGGATAAAAAAATGATAAATCAAAAAATAAAAACACTTAAAATAATTCATCTTGCCTTAATAGCAGGAGTTACTTTAACCTATTTTTTAATGGGCGATTTTAAAAACATCTTAAATATAGAAATAGATGATGCTTCTTTAATATATTCATTTATTCCTGCGGTAGCTTATGTTTTAAGTAACTTTATATTTAAAAATACTTTAAAAGGAATTAAAAAAGAAAGTACTGATAATGAAAAATTTACTATTTATCAAAGTGCTTCTATTTTTAAGTGGGCTATAATAGAGATTGCTTGTTTTTTGATTCTTCTTTTAAAACCCGATTTTATTCTTTTTGGTGTTATTCTTTTATTTTATATGATTTTATTAGCACCTAAAGAAGATAAAATATTTCAACTTTTGGATATTAAAAATTCAAACATTTAAAAAATACTATGAAAAAGATATTAGTTACTGGTGGATTAGGTTTTATAGGTTCACATACTGTTGTCGAATTACAAAATAAAGGTTTTGAAGTTGTTATTATTGATGATTTATCAAACTCTAAAATAACTGTTTTAGATAAAATTACAGAAATTACAGGTGTAAAACCCGATTTTCATCAATTAGATTTACGTATAAAATCAAACGTTACTAATTTTTTCAACAATAATACTATTGATGGAATTATTCATTTTGCTGCTTTTAAAGCCGTTGGAGAAAGTGTTCAAAATCCGTTAGATTATTACGAAAACAACATCGGAAGTTTAGTTTATTTACTACAAGAAATCAGAAATAGAAAAATTGATAATTTCATTTTCAGTTCATCTTGCACCGTTTACGGACAAGCCGATGAATTACCAATTACCGAAAATGCGCCTACAAAACCTGCTGAATCTCCTTACGGAAACACAAAGCAAATTGGTGAAGAAATTATAAAAGATAGCTGTGATGCCTATAATATAAATGCTATTGCATTACGTTATTTTAATCCGATTGGCGCACACGATAGCCTTAAAATTGGCGAATTACCTTTAGGAGTTCCTCAAAATTTAATTCCGTATGTAACACAAACTGCAGTAGGAATCAGAAAAGAATTATCTGTTTTTGGTGATGATTACGAAACTCCTGACGGAACAGCAATTCGTGATTATATTCACGTGGTCGATTTAGCAAAAGCACATATTGCTGCGTTAAATCGTTTATTAGAAAAAAAGAACAAAACTAATTTTGAGTTTTTTAATGTAGGTACAGGAACAGGAAGTTCGGTTTTAGAGGTTATCAATTCATTTGAAAAAGTTACCAATAAAAAACTAAACTATAAAATTGTTGAAAAACGAGCAGGTGATATTACCGCTGCATATGCAGACACTACCATTGCTAATAAAGAGTTGAATTGGAAAACTGAAAAAACCTTAGAAGATGCTTTATTATCTTCTTGGAAATGGCAAGAAAATCAATAAAATAATTTTTTTATAATTATTAAAAACAGGATTCAATATTTTTTTATTGAGTCCTGTTTTTTTTATTAGAAGCAATTTCCCGCTTTCCGCACTCGCTTTTTTTATTTTTTCGAAAAGAAAAATAAAAAAGAGCTCAAACAATTGCTTCAATCGGGGCTAGAAATACATCTCTAATTGATAATATTATTTTTATATCAAAAAACTTCTTAACATTAATTAATCAATTTAAAAACTTTCTATATACACTAGAGCGCCTAAAAACTAAATTCATTAATTATTACTTATAGTTGTATTTACATTAAATTTAAAGAAACATCAGAGTTTTGCTCAAAATAAAAACAACTGATGAAAACATTACAAAAAATTATTTTAGGTACTACTTTAAGTGTTTTAGCTATAGGATGTCAAAATGATGATGACACTGTTAAAAAACAAATAGACACATCTGTAAACTTCAGTTATAAAACAAGTATAAAAATTGGTGGTGAAGGCGCTTCAGAAATTTCGGCTTTCGATAAGATATCGAAAAAATTATTTACGGTTAATGTTGAATCTAATGAGATATCAATAAATAACATTACAGATTTAAACAATCCTAAAAAAGAAAAAATAGACCTTACTACTTATGGTGCTCCAAATAGTGTTGCAGTACTTAACGGTCAATTAGCTGTTGCAGTTGAAGCATCAGTAAAACAAAACAACGGAAAAATTTTATTATTCAATACAGCAGATAATAAATTAATAAGTGAATTTACAGTAGGTGCTTTACCTGATATGGTGGCTTTTTCTCCTGATGGAAAAACAATTGTTTCTGCTAACGAAGGAGAACCTAATAGTGAGTACACAATTGACCCAAAAGGAACTATAAGTATTATTAATATCGAAAATAAAGAAGTTACTACTTTAAATTTTGATGCATTTAATTCTGATGAAAGTGCATTAGAAAAAGACGGATTTAGAGTTTTTGGTCCTGATGCTACTTTATCAGAAGATGTAGAACCTGAATATGTTGCTATTTCAGACGATTCTAAAACTGCTTGGATTTCTTTACAGGAAAACAACGGAATTGCAAAAGTAAACTTAGCTACAAAAACAATTGAAGCTATTTATCCTTTAGGATTTAAAGATTACAATCTTGCTGAAAACAGTATTGATGCTAGTGATAAAGATGATAAAAAAGAATTAAAAAAATGGCCTGTAAAAGGGATGTATCAGCCAGATGCTATTAAATATGCAAATATTAACGGTGTTGATTATATTTTCTCTGCAAACGAAGGAGATTCTAGAGATTATGACGGTTTTAGCGAAGAAGTTAGAATGGATGATTTAGTATTAGATGAAACTGTTTTTCCTATTTCTAAGGACTATTTAAATGAGGTAAACTTAGGAAGATTAAAAACTACAACTACTTTAGGTGATACTAATAACGATGGAAAAGTAGAAACTTTATATAGTTATGGAGCTCGTTCTTTTAGTGTTTGGTCAGGTGATAGCGGTACACTTTTATACGATAGTGGTAATAATATCGCTACCGAAACATTAAACGCTACTTTAGATAGATTTAATGATAACGATAAAAGAAGTGATGATAAAGGTGCTGAACCAGAAAGTGTAGAAATTTTAAATATCGGAAATGAGCGTTATATTTTATTTGTTGGTTTAGAAAGAAACGATCAAGTTATGGTTTATGATGTAACAAATCCTACTGCTCCTGTATTTTTAGATATTTTATCTCATACTGGTGATGAAGGTCCTGAAGGTTTATTAGCTATATCTGCTGAAGATAGCCCAACAGGAAAAGCTTTATTAGTAGTTTCTAATGAAGATAGTGGAACTGTAACATTCTACGAAAACAAATAATATTTAGTGTTTTTAGACAAAAAAGCTCAACTTATTAAAATAAGTTGAGCTTTTTATTTTTTATAAATAATACTAAGCTAATACCCCTGCTCCACTTGCTGTAACAGTTCTATCAATTTTACGCATTAAACCTTGTAAAACTTTACCTGGTCCAACTTCAATAAATTCAGTTCCTCCATCGGCAACCATTGCTTGAATACATTGCGTCCATCTTACTGGTGCAGTTAATTGTGCTATTAAATTTTCTTTAATCTCTTCAGGATTAGTAACCGCTTTTGCAACTACATTCTGATATACAGGGCAAGTTGGCTGACTAAAAGTAGTTTCTTCAATTGCTTTTGCTAATTCCTCACGAGCTGGTTCCATCATTGGTGAATGAAATGCACCTCCAACAGGTAAAATAATGGCTCTTTTTGCGCCTTTTTCAGTTAATACTTCACACGCTTTTTCAATTGCTTCTACTTCTCCTGAAATTACTAATTGACCAGGACAGTTGTAATTTGCAGCAACTACAACGCCATCAATTTCGGCACAAGTATCTTCAACAATTTTATCTTCTAAACCTAAAACAGCTGCCATTGTTGATGGCTTAATTTCACAAGCCTTTTGCATTGCCAAAGCACGTTTAGAAACTAAAGTTAATCCATCTTCAAAAGATAAAACTCCGTTTGCTACTAATGCAGATAATTCACCTAATGAATGTCCTGCAACCATTTCAGGTTTAAAATCGTCTCCTAAAACTTTAGCTAAAATTACAGAATGTAAGAATATAGCTGGCTGAGTTACCTTTGTTTGCTTTAATTCCTCAGGTGTACCTTCAAACATTACGTCTGTAATACTGAAACCTAATATATCGTTTGCTTTTTCAAATAATTCTTGGGCTACGGGTGATTTTTCATATAAATCTAATCCCATTCCTGTAAATTGCGCTCCTTGACCTGGAAAAATATATGCTTTCATCTTTAATTTATTATTAATAAAAAAATGTAAATTGAAATAATTACATTCTTTAATTGTTATTTTTTGTTTGTTATGTATTGCAAACATACACATTTTTAGATTCATTATTAATTCGAAAAATGGTTCTATAACTGATGAATTTAAAAATAAAACAACATTTTTATTCCTTTTAAAAAAAAAGAATATTAACGATTTTGTAAAAGATTTAAAAAGTATGTAAATATGCCTAGCCCCGATTGAAGCATTTGTTTGAGCTCTTTTTTATTTTTCTTTTCGAAAAAATAAAAAAAGCGAGTGCGGAAAGCGGGAAATTGCTTCAAAAAAAAAATACTTCCTAGTTTTACACTACTATTTTATCGTTTATTATTGTACTTTGGTTTTGAAGAAAAATCAATTAAAAGTTGGCTAATAAAAACCTACTTTTGAAACTCAAAAAAAATTATGATAAGCAAATCTTTTTATCGATTATTTAAAAATTATTTTTCAATATCAGAAGAATTCTCAATTAATTTAAATTTAATTGCAAACTTGCTTATTATTGCAATTTTAGGGTATATTTTTTATAAAGCATTTCGATATTTTGGAACTAAATTTATAAAAAAATTAGTATCAAAAACAACAACAAATTTTGATGATTTTTTATTAAATAATCGAGTATTTTTAAATATTTCTAGAATTTTTGTTTTTCTGTTTTTATACTCGTTACTCACTCCTCTTTTAGTTGATTTTCCTAATCTATTAAATTACGGACATCGATTTATCAATCTAATTATTTTATTTTCGATTATCTGGTTTATCAGAAGCATTTTATTAACAATTAAAGATTTTTTAAGAACTTTAACCGCTTTTAAAGACAAACCTTTAGAAAGTTATGTTCAAATTTTTATGATTGTTTTATGGATTATAGGTTTTATAATTTCTTTTTCAATTATTACAGGTAAACCACTAATTCGTTTTTTAACCGCTTTAGGAGCTTTTTCTGCTGTTTTATTACTTATTTTTAAAGATACTATTTTAGGTTTTGTAGCAAGTATTCAAATAACGGTAAACGATACCGTACGTTTAAATGATTGGATTACCATCGACAAATACAATGCCGATGGAAACGTAACAGCCATAAATTTAGCCTCGGTAATTGTACAAAATTTTGATAATACAGTAACAAGTATTCCTACGTATTCTTTAATTTCTGAATCGTTTAAAAACTGGCGTGCGATGGATAATTCTGGCGGACGTAGAATAAAACGCTCGGTACTTATAAAATCGAATAGTATTCATTTTTTAACAGATGAAGACATTGAAAACTATAAAAAAATAAGCTTATTAACCGATTATGTTACCACAGCTTATGAAAATGTAAAAGCCCATAATTTGGAAAATAACATTGATAAATCAATATTAATTAACGGGCGAAACTTGACAAATTTTGGAATGTTTAGAAAATATTTAGACGAATATTTAAAACAACATCCGAAGATAAATCAAGAATTATTATTTATGTCTCGTCAGTTACAACCTACCGAAAACGGAATTCCGTTAGAAATTTACGCCTTTTGTAAAAATAAATCGTGGGTAGCTTATGAAAGAGACATGGCTGATATTTTTGACCATATTTTGGCAAGTATAAAATATTTTAACTTAGAAATTTTTGAAAATCCGACAGGAACAGATATTATCAATTTAAAAAATAACTAATAACATTGAGCTCTAAAAAACCAAATTCGTTATGGCAATTAGCCATTCAAAAATTTAAACAAAGTAAAATAGGTTTATCTAGCTTTTGGTTTATTATTTTCTGTGGATTAATTGCTGTTTTTTGCTATGTAATTGCTCCTGATAATAGTAATTCGGCAAACCAAATGCATTTAGAAATACATTCTAAAGCTCCTGGTTTTTCAGTATTGATGCTTAGTATTCCGTCAAAATCAAAAGAAAAACAATCGTGGTTTTCGGTTTTTGTGGATGGAAAAAAAAATGTTTCTACAGAAATCTCTATAAAATCATATGCAATAAAAGAGCATCAATTAGAGGTTTTAAAATATTCGGATGGTTTATCAAAAGCATATCCGCTGTCTTTATTTAAAAATCAACCTAAAAAATATATTCAACAAAAAACATTTTGGTTTGGAACAGATAAATATGGACGAGATTTATTAAGTCGCTTATTAATTGGAGCACGAATTTCTTTTTTCATCGGATTTATAGCTGTTTTTATATCGCTTTTAATCGGAATTCCTATTGGTGCAATTGCAGGTTATTTTGGTGGGAAAATCGATAATTTTATTATGTGGATTATCAATATTACTTGGTCTATTCCTACTTTATTATTGGTAATAGCCATCACTTTAGCTTTAGGAAAAGGATTTTGGCAAGTGTTTATCGCCGTAGGCTTAACGATGTGGGTGGAAGTTGCTCGTGTAGTGCGTGGGCAAGTAATTACAACCAAACAACAACAATATGTAGAAGCCGCAAAAGCTTTAGGTTTTTCTGATTTTAGAATTATTTTCAAACATATTTTACCTAATATTTTAGCTCCGATAATTGTAATATCTGCGGCTAATTTTGCAGCTGCAATTTTAATTGAAAGTGGCTTAAGTTTTTTAGGAATTGGAGCACAACCTCCTACTCCATCTTGGGGAGCTATGATTAAAAATCATTATAATTATATCATTTTAGGAAAACCTTTTTTAGCCTTAATTCCTGGATTGGCAATTATGAGTTTAGTAATGGCTTTTATGCTAATAGGAAATACACTTCGTGATGCTTTAGATGTAAAATCTTAATTTAAGAAACTTTATTTTGTACTTTCGTTTTCCTTAAAAAAAATACAAATGAGTTTTAGTGTACCTTTTAAAACAAGATGGGCAGATTTTGATGCCAATATACATATGCGACACACCGCATACAATGATTATGCAGCCGAAGTAAGATTACGTTTTTTTAAAGAACATAATATTACTATTCAAGATTTTACAAATGAAAAAACAGGTCCTATTTTATTTGAAGAAAATACCAAATTTTTAAGTGAAATTCATATGGGGACAGATATTACTGTCAATTTAAAAATAATAGGACTATCAAATAAAGGCGAACGTTGGAAAATTCAACGTGAAGTTTTTAATGAAAACGGAAAATTATCAGCAATAATAACGGTTTACGGTGCTTGGCTAGATTTAGTAAAAAGAAAATTAACTGTTCCTCCTACTAAATTTCAAACAATATTTAATACCGTAGAAAAAACCGAAGATTTTAAAGAAATTATATTAAAAAATTAATGATTACATCAAAAAAAATAAAATTAATAGTTGGTATTATTGTACTTATTGCAGGATACTTTATTAATCAAAATCCTAATGATAATTCAATACAAATTGAATCAACAGACCAAATAAATATAGGCGATTTTAATTATTTACCAACCTCAACAACAGGAGTTATCGTAAAACATGATGGCTATCAATTATCTTATAATGAAAAACGTGAACAGGCAGAATGGGTGGCTTATTCATTAAGTAAAGAAGATATTCGTACAACTAAAATTAATAGACCTTATTTTATTAATGATCCGAAAGTAAAAACAAGATCAGCTAATTATAAAAGCTATAAAAAATCGGGATATGACAAAGGTCATTTATGCCCTGCGGCAGATAAAAAACATTCGATAAAAGCATATAAAGAAACTTTTTACACTTCTAATATTTCTCCACAAAGACATAGTTTTAATGCAGGTATCTGGAGAAAATTAGAAGAAAAATCAAGATATTGGGCAAAGAAATATGACAAAATATACATTATTACAGGTGGAATTTTAAAAGATGATTTAAGAACCATCGGTCGTGATAAAGTTTCTATCCCTACTGAATTTTATAAAATAATATTAGATTATACAGGACCCGAAGTTAAAGCTATCGCTTTTTTAATACCTCATAAAAAAAGTACAAAACCATTATATGATTATGTTATTTCTATTGATGATTTAGAAGAAAAAACAGGTATTGATTTTTTTCCTGCCTTACCAGATGATATTGAAGAGAAACTAGAAAGTTCTAGTAATTACAAAGCTTGGAGCTTTAGATAATTTTTAAATTTATAGCATAAAAAAAGCTTCTCATAAATGAGAAGCTTTTTTGTACGGGCAAAGAGACTCGAACTCTCACACCTTGCGGCACCAGATCCTAAGTCTGGCGTGTCTACCAATTCCACCACACCCGCAGTTTATTGTGGGTGCAAATATAAACAATAGTTAGAAACTACAAAGCAGAAGCACATTTTTTTTATTATTTTTGTAATAGACTAAAAACAACACATGGAAAACGTTCAAGAATATATTGCTCAACATAAAGATAGATTTATAAATGAGCTTATCGATTTATTAAAAATACCATCAGTAAGTGCAGATCCTACTTATAAAAAAGATGTATTAAATACCGCTGATGTTGTTAAAAATAGTTTAGAAAAAGCTGGATGTGATAAAGTAGAAATTTGTGAAACTCCTGGCTATCCTATTATTTATGGTGAAAAAATAATTGACCCTACTTTACCTACTATTTTAATATATGGTCATTATGATGTACAACCTGCAGACCCTATTGAATTATGGACTTCACCGCCTTTTGAACCTGTTATTAAAAAAACAGATATTCATCCTGAAGGGGCAATTTTTGCTCGTGGTGCTTGTGATGATAAAGGGCAAATGTATATGCGTGTAAAAGCTTTAGAATACGTGACAAATACAGGTAACTTACCTTGTAATGTAAAATTTATGATTGAAGGTGAAGAAGAAGTTGGTTCTGAAAGCTTATCATGGTTTGTACCTAGAAATAAAGAAAAATTAGCAAACGACGTTATTTTAATTTCTGATACAGGAATGATAGCTAACGACATTCCATCAATAACAACAGGTTTACGTGGTTTAAGTTATGTTGAAGTAGAAATTACAGGACCAAATAGAGATTTACACTCTGGTTTATATGGTGGTACTGTTGCTAATCCTATTAATATTTTAACAAAAATGATTGCTTCATTACAAGATGAAAACAATCATATTACTATTCCTGGTTTTTACGATGATGTAGAAGAATTATCTCGTGAAGAACGTGATGAAATGGCAAAAGCTCCTTTTTCTGTTGATGCTTATAAAGATGCCTTAGATATTGATGATATTTATGGTGAAAAAGGATACACAACCAACGAACGTAATTCTATCAGACCAACATTAGATGTAAACGGAATTTGGGGTGGTTATACTGGTGAAGGTGCAAAAACAGTAATTGCATCTAAAGCATATGCTAAAATTTCAATGCGTTTAGTACCTAATCAAGATTGGAGAGCTATTACAGAATTATTTAAAAATCATTTTGAAAGCATCGCTCCAAAATCGGTAAAAGTAAAAGTTACTCCACATCACGGAGGACAAGCATACGTTACTCCTATTGATAATATCGGTTATAAAGCAGCAAGTAAAGCATATACCGAAACATTTGGTAAAACTCCTATTCCACAACGTAGCGGAGGAAGTATTCCTATTGTAGCTTTATTTGAAGAAGAATTAAAAAGTAAAAGTATTTTAATGGGATTCGGATTAAATTCTGATGCAATTCACTCACCAAACGAACATTTTGGAGTTTGGAATTACCTAAAAGGAATTGAAACAATTCCTTATTTTTATAAATATTTTACAGAATTATCTAAATAAATTCTTTAAAAAACTAATAAAATAGCCTTGAGTTTGAATCAAGGCTGTTTTTTATCAAAAAAAATATTTTATAAAACTATTGTATTAGATTCTTTAACTTTTCCAATAGTAAATGTACTATGTGTACTTCTTATATGTTTTAATACGGTTAATTTATTTACCATAAAATTACGATACTCATCCATATCTTTTACATATACTTTTAAAATATAATCGTATTCTCCACTTACATGAAAACACTCAGTTACCTCTTCTAGCTTATTTATTTCTCTTTCAAAAACAACAATATATTCTTTAGTATGCTTTTCTAGTTTTAAATGACAAAAAACTAAAAAATCTTTCCCTATTTTATTTTTATTTAATAAAGCTACATATTGTGTTATTACTTCTTCTCGTTCTAACTTTTTTATACGCTCATAAACAGCAGTTACCGAAAGTCCTAAATGTAAAGAAAGTTGTTTTGTTGTTTGTTTACTATCTTTTTGAAGTAATACTAAAAGTTTTTTATCTATCGAATCTAATTTCATCTGAAAAATTTTATACTTTTAAAACTAAGGTTCATCAAATTTAAAAAATTTATACACATAATCTTATAAAAAATTATCAAATGAATCCTTTTAATATTTTTAATATTACTTATTAAATAATACTAAAAAGAAAATAATATAATGATAATAAATAGAATCTGATAACTTTAAAAGTCTAATTGAGTATTTAAACACAAAAGAATTAAGAATTTTCACTTCGCTTAAAACTGACTTTTTACAATTAAAAAAAAAATATAATCATCTTTAATAAAAAATATCTTAATTAACGAACAATAAACTCATTTATAAATATCTATAAGTCAAGTATTATTACTATCAGAAAAATAAAATACTTTTAGTAAGGCGATATTATATAAACTATTTTACCATAAATAATAAGTTTAAAAAAGACTGAATATTTTTTTTACTAAACAAATGTTGTAAACTGATTCTACTTGTATAATTCTTTACAAAATCGTAACATTACATATCTAAAAAAATGACAAATGCAAGACGATAAAAACCTATCTGAAATTAAAATAAAAGACCAAAAAATTATTGATAATAAAGAATTAAGTATCTGGGAAGCCTTAATACCTGTATTTGCTTTAGTAATTATGTTAGCTTATAATGTTTTTATATATGGTGATGATGCTTTAAGTGGAAGTAATCAATTTATACTATTATTAGGAGGAGGTGTTGCAGCTATCGTAGGTTTTAAAAACAAAGTATCTTACGAAAGAATGATGGAAGAGGTTGCTGAAAATATAAAATCAACAGTAGGTGCTATTTTAATATTACTAATGGTTGGTTCTTTAGCGGGTACTTGGTTGATTAGTGGTATTATTCCATCCATGATTTATTATGGTTTACAGGTTTTAAATCCCACAATATTTTTAGTTGCTTGCTTAATTATAAGTGCTGTAATTTCTATTGCCACAGGAAGTTCTTGGACTACTTCTGCTACAGTAGGTATTGCATTAATTGGAATTGGTGAGGCTTTAGGTATTTCATTAGGAATGACTGCTGGAGCCGTTTTATCAGGAGCTTATTTTGGAGATAAAATGTCTCCAATGTCTGATACTACAAATTTAGCACCTGCAATGGCAGGAACAGATTTATTTACACATATACGCTATATGGCATATACCACAATACCTACCTTTGTAGTAAGTATAGTATTTTTTATCATTTTAGGTTTTACTCAAACAGCCACAGGAGAAGCTGATACTCAAGGTATGTTAATAGATATTAATAAAGCTTTTAATATTACTCCTTGGTTATTTTTAGTACCTGTATTTGTAATCATATTAATTATAAAAAAGACGCCACCCTTAATTGCTTTATTAGGAGGAACACTTTTAGGAGGTGTATTCGCTTTAATTTTTCAACCAGAAGTGGTGGCACAAATAGCTGGTGTAAAAGTATTAGATTTTAATGCTGCTTACAAAGGAATAATGCAAGCAATAACAGTTGAAACATCTGTTGCCACAGATAATGAAGTTTTAAAAGATTTATTTACTGCAGGAGGTATGAAAAAAATGTTAGGAACTGTTTGGTTAATTTTATTAGCAATGGTTTTTGGTGGAATTATGGATGCAATTGGAGCATTAGCAAGAATAAGTAGTTTTATGTTAGGTTTATTTGATTCAGTTTTTGGATTATTTGCAAGTACTGTAGCAACTTGTATTGGTTTAAACTTTACAGCATCTGATCAATACTTAGCAATTGTAGTTCCGGGTAAAATGTATGCAAAAGCATATAGAGACAAAGGATTAGCTCCTGAAAATTTAAGTAGAACTTTAGAAGATTCAGGAACGGTAACCTCTGTTTTAATTCCATGGAATACCTGTGGAGCTTATCATTCTGGAGTACTAGGAGTACCTGTTGTTGATTATGCTTTTTTTGCTATGTTTAACTGGCTAAGCCCGTTTATGACATTGCTTTTTGCTGCTTTTAGAATTAAAATTAGAGAAATATCAAAAAAATAATAAAAAGCCTCACTTTTAAACGTGAGGCTTTTTGATATGTAAAAAAGAAGCATCCCCCCGGATTGCTTCTTTTCAAAAGTAAGTTATATAAAACGATTAACTTATACTGTAAAAATAGTACGTTTTATCCTTCTTTTTAAAACTATTAGATGAATGGCAGTTTTTTAAAGATTAATTGCAAGACAAAGTTGTTTTAATTTTAAATTGATAAAAAAATAAAGGTTTATATTAGATAAACCAGTTCCAAACAACTCCAAAACGAATTGTAAAATCTCTATAAGGATTATTAGGAGTTGATAAATAATTCTTCTTTAAAACAAAAGAGCTCACATTATCTGCTTTAAAATAAATACGTGTTCTACGTACTCTTCCATTAAAAAATAAATCAACTGTTGGATAGCCTATTTCAGTATCATTTTGTAAAGTAAATTCCGCCAATAATGGATTATAAGCATTCGCTTTATATTTAGAAAAATTTTTAAACGTAGCCCCTATTTGTACAAATAACGGATTTCCTTTAAACCAATTATCAGAATAATAAATAGTATTTCTAGTTACAAAATCAGGTACTCTAAATACTGTATTTCCGTTTGCTACTTTTTGATACATTAATGTATTATCTAAAGCAAATTTACCAAGGCTAAATTCTTTTGATATTTTAGCTTTTAAATAATTTACATTTCCTGAAAATTGTTTTGGTAAACTATTAGCATCAAAATAAGTATAGTTATTAATATTTGTAACATCTACTGATGCATTTATCCATTTAGATTCAATTGTTCCTCCTAAATTTCTTGTTCCTACAGATGCAAAATTAGTTTCCCAATTATACTTATTGTAAGTACTTTGATGTAATAAAAAATTAAAATTTGGTAGTTTATTACTAATTTCTAAGTGTCCTTTTATAGTTACTATACTATCTTTTTTATAAGAAGCTATCGCCTTTAAATTACTTCCTGAAAATCTTCCATTACCTGGTGTTACGTTACTAGAAGCATCTATATAAAAGTTTTTTATTTTTCCTTTCCAATTAGCACCAAAAGAAACTGCTTTTCCTTTTAATTTATTTTTAGTAATTCCAACAACGTTATTTTGTAAATTTTCATAACCATAATTATAGGTTGTATAACCAGAATGTACTCTAAAAGTTCCTAGTACATATTTAGAATTAAAATCTAAAAACACATTATTATTATATAATAAAAAATTTGTTCTATCATTTACACTTCCTATTATAGGAGCTTCACCAAAAACCAAAGGAGTAACAGATGCTTGTTTAAAGTTATAATATTTAGAATCTCTTGTAAACGAGTGTCCAATTTTTAAATTAGAAAAATCTTTTTGATGTAAACTATCTTTTACTGATAGTAATTTAAAAGTATGTTCAAAATGCAATCGTTTTGCTTCTAAATTATTTTCTGTATCATTTAAATTAATATCTAACCTCCCTCTATTAGCGCTAAAATTAGAATCATTATTTAAAAAAGCTATTAAAGAATCACCTGTTAAACCGCCATTTTCTTGATTTAAAAAATCTTGATTAACAGCCTGTCCTCTTATTTCATATTGTCCCTTTGGGCTTTCGTAACTAAAACTAAGCCTAAAATTACCACTACTAGCCAATGAACGCCTGTAAGCACCTAATGAACGAAGTCCTTTATAAGCTATTCCTACATTAAATCGTTTTGAAAAATTAGTAGTAAATAACGTGTCTAAAACTTGTCCTTGTTGTAAACCTGTTCTGTACATCGCTTCAGTTGTGGGTGTTGGTACGTGATAGTAATCAACATCTTCAATTTCAAAATAATTAAATTGTTTGGCACGAAAACCAATATCAGGAAATTGAGAAATATCTGTAAAATTATAAGCTAAATTATTAAACGTTTGTCCTTGATTATGAAATTCTAATAATTCAAAATTATCTTTTCTTAAAGCATTAAATTTATAATGTTTTTTTAGAGTTAGTGTAGTATCAATAATTGTGGTATCATTTTTAAATGATATAATTTTATAGTCGGTATACTTTGTTTTTCCGCTAAGCTTTACACTAATTTCATTATCAGATATAGAGTCTAAATTTCTATTTAAACCTCCTTTATTTAATCCATTTCTCCCACCTTCAAACTGTCTTATTTGAGCATAAAACAATTGAGTACATAATAAACAAAAAAACACTACAAAAAATCTCTTCATAACTACAAAAGTAAAATAATTAAACGACAAAAATTGTGAATATTTTCTTTGAAAACTGTTAATTTGTAGCATGCTAAAATTAAATTATAGTCAATACAAATTAGAAACAGGAACGGATGAAGCTGGTAGAGGTTGCTTAAGTGGTCCTGTGGTAGCTGCTGCCGTTATTTTACCTGAAAATTTTAAACATGATTTGTTGAATGATTCCAAACAACTTTCAGAAAAAAAACGCCAAGAATTGCGCCCATATATTGAAAAATATGCCTTAGCGTATGGTGTTGCTTTTATCAGTCATCAAGAAGTTGATGAAATAAATGTTTTACAAGCCTCTATAACTGGTATGCATCGTGCTATTTCAAAACTTTCTATACAACCCAAATTTATTATTGTTGATGGAAATAAATTCAATCCTTATAAAGATATTCCGCGTGAAACAATTGTAAAAGGTGATGCCAAATTTATGAGTATTGCTGCGGCATCTGTTTTAGCAAAAACATATCGAGATGAATATATGGAGAAAATCCATAAAGAATATCCGCAATACAACTGGAAAAAAAACAAAGGATATCCTACAAAAGAGCATAGAAATGCTATTCGTGAGTTTGGTATAACTCCTTATCATAGAAAGACTTTTAAATTACTTCCCGAACAACTTAAATTAAAGCTTTAGTTTCTTTATTTTTGTCATCCAATAACTTAGAAGATGATTAAAAGAACACGTGCAGAAATTAGCAAATGTATTATTCATAAAGTTGCTAATAAGTATAATAGCGGTCAAAATGCTTTTTCAGAAAGTTTAGTTCGTTTTGATGAAGAAAGTTACGAATTACTGATGCCTTTTTTATTAAAAAACTTTGGAACAGTTACACAAAGTTATCGTTTTAAGCATCATGCTGATGTTCGTTTAAACGAAATTAACAAATATACTTCTGATATTTTTGACAATAATGAAACATTTATTGAGCATTCAAAAAATATTGTAAATCATTTATATGAGCAATCAAATTCTGCAAATATAAAAACTGGTGATGTACTTGTTGTTTATTTTGAAAACATCGAATATAAAGATATTCTTACAGATGCTGTTGGTGTTTTTAAAATTGAAAGTAAAGTAGATTTTTTACAAACTTATTTAGATGATGATAGTTTTGATGTAGTAGTTCAAAAAGGAATTTCAACTAAAAAATTAGACAAAGGATGTTTAATTGTAAATTCTACCGATGCAGAAGGAACTGTAATTTTATCTGTTGATAATAATAATTATGATGCCCAATATTGGATTAAAAATTTCTTAAACGCAAAATTTGCAGATGATAGAAACTTACATACTCAAAATTATTTAGAGATGTGTAAAGATTTTTCTGAAGAAATCATCAAACCTGAATTTGGTAAACAAGAACAAAGTAATTTCTTAGCCAGCACCGTTGATTATTTCAAAGAAAATGAAGATGTAGACTATCACAAATTTAAAGAAGAAGTTTTTGAAGATGATAAACATCAAGGAATGTTTGAAGACTACAAAAAACATTTTGAAAAGTTAAATGATGTTTTAATTCGTAATAACTTTGAAGTTTCTGATGTTGTTTTAAAGAAAGAAAAAAGCAAATTTAAAACTGAAATTAAATTAGATACCAATATTCAAATTAAAATTGATATTGATGCTCCTGATGCTTCTTCAGATTACTTAGAACAAGGTTATGACGAAGATAAAAAAATGAAATACTACAAAGTTTTTTACAATACTGAAAAATAATAAAACAAAAAAGCTGAAGATTAAATCTTCAGCTTTTTTGTTTTATTTTATAAAAACTTACTCTTTTTCAGACATTTTCTTTACATAATCAGTAATAATTACAATTTGAGTAGGTCCTACCTTACCTTCAATATAATTAGCATTTTTAATGGTCTAAAGAAATTCTTCGAACAGCTGTTCCTTGTTTAGCTACCGTGCTAGAACCTTTTACTTTTAAATCTTTAATTAATACAACAGAATCACCTGCTTGTAAAATAGCACCATTTGCATCTCTGTGAATAATTTTTTCACTTTCATCTAAATGGTCTCCACTTTCTTTAGCAAAACGTAAATCATCATCTTCTAAATATAACATATCAAGTAAATCTTGAGGCCAACCTTCGTTACGAAGTCTTGATAACATTCTCCAAGCAACTACTTTTACGGCTCTATATTCGCTCCACATACTATCATTTAAACAACGCCAGTAATTAGCATCTGTTTTTTCTGCGTCGTCAATTTGTTCAATACAAGTATTACAAGCTAATAAGCTTCCATCTACACCACCAATTTGCATTGGTTTTACTTCATAAATTGATAAATTTTCTTTTGAAGCACATAGTTCACATTGCTTTCCACTTCTATCTTCTAACTCTTGTAATAAACTCATTTTTTTACTATAAATTATGAGTTGTAAAAGTACATTATTATTTTATCTTATAGATTTAGAAAATTAATTATTAGATAGATAAAAGTCAAAATTTACACAAAAAAAACACATAAAATTAATCGTTAAAAATAAATTATCATTAAAATCACTTAATAATTTAGGCTTAAATTATAAACAATTTTAGATAATAAAAAAGAGTTTCAGTTTAAAAATCATTGTTTTTTCTAAAAAAACAACAATTAAATACAATAATTAGTTCGAAATCATCCAAATTACATGATTTAACACTTTTAATGTATTTAATCTAGATATATTTGTGATGTAATTATACCCCCCATATAATTAAAAAAACCTTGTTGTTTCTTAAGACAACAAGGTTTCTTTTTTATTAAAAGACTTAAAAGATCCTGATTTTTTATATTTTAAATTTATTCAAAATATAACTCAATTAATCCTTTAGGAGTTTCAACTTCAATAACTTTATTCACTTTATCTACTTTCTTAATAAAATCGTCAATCATAGGAATAAAAATCTCTATATCTCCATTTTCAATTTCAAAAAGAGGCTGAGCAGCTTTATCATTTATATATGCTAAAGTACCTACTTCACCAAAGTTTTTATCAACAATGGTAAAACCAATAACTTCGTGATAATAAAACTTATTTCCTGAAAGTTTTGGCAATAAATTTAAAGGTAAATAAATTCCTGCTCGCATAATGGCATCTGCATCTGCTTCAGTATCTACATCTTCAAATTTTACGCGAAACATAGTACTTCTACTTAAAGAAGATTTTTCAATAAAAAAAGGAACCAGATTATTGCCTAAATCGACAAAAACTGATTCCAAATTTTCGTAAAGATCGGGTTCGTCAGTATCTAACTTAATAACTACCTCTCCCTTAAAACTATGTTTTTTAACGATTTTGCCAAGATAAAAGCAATCTTCTTTTTGCATCATCATTATAGTACAGTTTTTTTATTCTTCGCTATCTGCTCCATTTTCAGCAACAACCTCTTCGCTATCAGCAACAGGTGTGTTAGCAGCAATACGTGCAGCATTTACAGCTTTTTCAGCTTCTAAAGCTTTTGCTTTAGCATCTGCTTCAGCTTTAGCTAAACCATCAACTTTAGTAGCAACTAAACCAGTTTTTTCTTCTAACCAAGCTGCAAATTTAGCATCTGCTTGTTCTTGTGTTAAAGCTCCTTTTTTAACTCCACCAGCTAAATGCTTTTTTAATAAAACTCCTTTATCAGATAAAATAGTTCTAGCAGTGTCAGTTGGCTGTGCTCCTTTTTCTAACCGTGATACAGCTACATCAACGTTTAAGTCAGTAGTTGCAGGGTTAGTGTTAGGGTTATAAGTTCCAATTTTTTCTAAGAAACGTCCATCTCTTTTAGCTCTTGAATCAGCAGCTACTACCCAGTAAAAAGGTTTTCCTTTCTTTCCGTGTCTTTGTAATCTAATTTTTACAGGCATAATTTTAATTTTTAAGGTTCTCGACCTTTATTATTAATAAATCTTATCATCTCGTGATAAGCGGATGCAAATGTATAATTTATTTTTAATTAAAAAGCAAAAATTAAACATTAATACAACAAAAAAGAGCTTGAATACCAAGCTCTTAAGAAAATAAGTTATGTTTAAATGTTATAAAACTCTAACATCAACAGCATTTAATCCTTTTCTTCCTTCTTTAAGGTCAAATTCTACAGTATCACCTTCTCTAACCTCATCGATTAAACCTGATACGTGTACAAAATATTCTGTGTTTGACCCTGACTCTGTAACAAATCCAAAACCTTTAGATTCGTTAAAGAACTTAATTGTTCCTTCTTTCATTGTAAAAAATATTATATTAAATATGTCGCAAATATACTTTTAATAATTTAGTCTAAAATGATTATTACATAAGATTAAAAAAACTTAACAACTACCTAACAATTAGTTAGCAATTTAATTCAATAAGAAAAATAATACTTTCACTAAAAGCTGGTTAACAAATTACTTCTGTACTAAACATAACAAATTCTTCGTATTTTTACACTTTGTTTTTACCAAAACATTTTAACAAACAAATTTTCTAGATGTATTTAATTTTTGATACTGAAACTACCGGATTACCAAAAAATTGGAAAGCACCTTTTACAGATACTGATAATTGGCCAAGAGCAACCCAAATTGCTTGGCAATTACGTGATGAATTAGGTAATTTAATTGAACATAATGATTTTCTTATAAAACCAGAAGGATTTAATATTCCTTATGATGCTGAGCAAATCCGTGGTATTTCTACTGAATTAGCTCAAGAACAAGGAATTGAACTTCCTGAAGGTTTGGCTTTGTTTAACGAAGCTTTAAGAAAAACAAAATTTGTTGTAGGTCAGAATGTTGGTTTTGATTTAAACATTATGGGTTGTGAGTTTCATCGTTTAGGGGTAGATACCATTTTAAACGACCTCCCTATTTTAGATACTTGTACCGAGCAAACCGCTAAAATGTGTCAAATTCCTGGTGGTCGTGGAGGTAAATTTAAATTGCCTACGCTAACAGAATTACACAAACATTTATTTGGTATTGGTTTTGGTGATGCTCACAACGCAACTGCCGATGTAGAAGCAACAACCCGTTGTTTTTTAGAATTAGTTCGTTTGCGTCAATTTACCAAAGAACAATTAGATGTTTCTGATGATTTCTTTGATAATTTCAACAACACAAACCCTGCTCCTATTCGAGTAATAGGATTAAATCACTTAAACTTAAAGAAAGAAAGTGAAAAAATTCGTACGAGAATTGAAAAATCAAAAGGTGTTACAAAAACCATCAGTACTAATGAAGGTTTAGCTAAATTAGAAAATGTAAGTTTTGCTCATCTTCATAATCATACACAATATTCTGTTTTACAATCAACTATTCAAATAGGAAATATTGTAAAAGCTGCTGCAAAAGACAACGTGTCGGCAGTCGCAATGACCGATACTGGTAATATGATGGCGGCTTTTCATTTTGTACAAGCGGTTTTAAATCATAATAAATCCGTAGAAACAGCAAATATTGAAGCCATTGAAAAAGGAGAAACACCAACTCAAAAACCATTAAAACCTATTGTAGGTTGTGAATTTAATATTTGTAATGATCACACTAATAAAAGTCAAAAAGATAATGGTTATCAAGTTGTTTTATTAGCAAAAAATAAAAAAGGATATCACAATTTAGCAAAAATGTCTTCTATCGCTTTTGTTGATGGATTTTATTATATCCCAAGAATCGACAGAAAAGTAGTTGAACAATATAAAGAAGATATCATTGTACTTACAGGTAGTATTTATGGTGAAGTTCCTAGTAAAATATTAAATGTTGGTGAAGCACAAGCCGAAGAAGCATTACTTTGGTGGAAAGCACAATTTGGTGATGATTTATACATCGAATTAATGCGTCATAATCAAGATGATGAAAGAGTTGTAAATGAAACACTTTTAAAATTTTCGAAAAAACACAACATAAAAACTGTTGCCTCTAACAATACTTTTTATTTAGATAAAAAAGATGCTAATGCTCATGATATTTTATTGTGTGTAAAAGATGGCGAAAAACAAGCAACTCCAAAAGGACGAGGACGAGGTTATCGTTACGGTTTACCCAACGATGAATATTACTTCAAATCATCCGAAGAAATGAAAAAATTGTTTGCTGACCTTCCAGAAGCAATTATAAATATTCAAAAAATTGTTGATAAAGTAACCCCTTACACCCTAGCTCGTGATGTTTTATTACCTGCTTTTGATATTCCTGATGAATTTAAAGATGAAAAAGATAATGAAGACAAAGGAAAACGTGGTGAAAATAATTTTTTACGGCATTTAACTTATGTTGGTGCAAAAAAACGATACGGAGAAATTACAGAAAGTATTCGTGAACGTTTAGATTTTGAGCTTGAAGTAATTGAAAAAACAGGATATCCTGGGTACTTTTTAATTGTTGAAGATTTTATTCGAGAAGCAAGAAATATGGATGTTGCGGTTGGTCCTGGTCGTGGTTCTGCGGCAGGTTCGGTGGTTGCATATTGCTTGTGGATTACCAATATTGATCCAATTAAATACGATTTACTTTTTGAGCGTTTCTTAAATCCTGAACGTGTATCAATGCCCGATATTGATATTGATTTTGATGATGAAGGACGTGGGCGTGTAATGGATTATGTAATTGATAAATATGGGGCAAATCAGGTAGCACAAATTATTACATACGGAACAATGGCAGCAAAATCTTCTATTAGAGATACCGCTCGTGTTTTAGATTTACCGCTTTTTGAAGCAGATAGAATTGCCAAGTTAATTCCGGGAATGAAGCTGAAGAAAATATTTTCTTTGGATGATAAACAACTAAGCGAAAAACTTAGAACCGAAGAAATTGAATTGGTTAACGAACTTAAAAGACTTTCTAACGGATCTGATTTAATGGCAGAAACTATTAATAAAGCTCGAATTTTAGAAGGTTCTGTTCGTAATACAGGGATTCATGCCTGTGGTGTTATTATTACGCCTGATGATATTACAAAATTCGTACCTGTTGCCTTGGCAAAAGATTCTGGCATGTATGTAACTCAGTTTGATAACTCGGTTGTAGAAGATGCTGGTTTATTAAAAATGGATTTCTTGGGATTAAAAACACTAACTTTAATTAAGGATACCGTTAAAATTGTAAAAGCACGTCACGATGTACTTTTAGATCCTGAAACTTTTCCGTTGGATGATGTGAAAACCTACGAACTTTTCCAAAGAGGAGAAACTGTTGGTATTTTTCAATATGAATCTCCAGGAATGCAAAAACATATGCGCTCATTAAAGCCTACTGTTTTTGAAGATTTAATTGCCGTGAATGCATTATATCGTCCTGGACCGATGGAATATATTCCTTCTTTTATCCGAAGAAAACACGGTGATGAAGAGATTGAATACGATTTACCTGCAATGGAAGAATATTTATCTGAAACCTACGGAATTACGGTTTATCAAGAGCAGGTAATGTTATTGTCGCAAAAATTAGCCGATTTTACAAAAGGTGAAGCCGATGTTTTACGTAAGGCAATGGGTAAAAAACAAATTGCCGTTTTAGATAAAATGAAACCCAAATTTGTAAAACAATCAATTGCAAACGGGCGTGATGCTAAAAAATTAGAGAAAATTTGGACGGATTGGGAAGCCTTCGCATCATATGCCTTTAACAAATCTCACTCTACCTGTTATGCTTGGATTGCCTATCAAACAGCCTATTTAAAAGCGCATTATCCCGCCGAATATATGGCGGCGGTGCTGTCAAATAATATGAATGATATTAAATCGGTTTCATTTTTTATGGAAGAATGTAAACGTGCTGGAATTACTGTTTTAGGTCCTGACGTAAATGAATCATTTTCTAAATTTTCGGTAAATAAAGAAGGTGCAATTCGTTTCGGAATGGCAGCGATTAAAGGTGTTGGAGGACTTGCCGTAAAAGCAATTATTAACGAACGAGAAAAAAATGGTGTTTTTAATTCTGTTTTTGATGTAGCTAAACGTGTTGATTTAAGAGTTGCAAATAAAAAAGCTTTTGAAGGTTTAATTTTGGCGGGTGGTTTTGATTCTTTTGGAAGCGCACATAGAGCGCAATATTTTGTTGAAGATGAAAAAAATCAAAAATTTATAGAAAAAGTATTACGATTTGGAAATAAACATCAAGAAAATTTAAACTCGGCACAAGTTTCTTTATTTGGCGGCGCATCCGAAGAAGAAATGCCTGAACCGATTATTCCTATTTGTGAAACTTGGGGTACTATGGAATTACTTGGAAAAGAAAAAGAAGTTGTTGGTATTTATATTTCTGCGCATCCACTAGATGATTTTAATAATGAAATGAAGTTCTGTAACGCCAAGCTTTCTTACTACAATGATTTACCTAAATATGAAGGAATGGCATTAACTTTTGGAGGAATTGTTACTGATGTACAACATCGAATTTCGAAAGCAGGAAAAGGTTGGGCAACATTTTTTATTGAAGATTATACTGAAAATTATGAATTCAGAATTTTTGGAGAAGAGTATTTAAAATTCAAACACTTTTTAGTTCCTAATTCATTTTTATTTGTAAAAACTATGGTTAAACCTGGTTGGACAAGTAGAGAAGGTGTAAAAGGAGAACCAAGAATTAGCTTTACTGATTTTTCGATTTTACACGACATTATGGATAAAATGTGTAAAAAAGTAACTATAAAAATGCATCTAAAAGAAGTAAGTGAAAATCGAATAAAAGATTTACAGCATTTATTTACGATGAATAAAGGTTCTCAAAATTTACATTTTACCATTTGGGATGAAGAAGAAAAAATAAAATTAGATTTACCTAGTAGAAATACTAAAGTTAAAATAACTAATGCCTTTTTAAAAACTTTAGACGATCAACATATTAATTATAAATTGAATTAAAAAATGCTACCAAATTCTATAAAAAAGTATCAAAATAGCACCGATTTATTAATAAATATAGCTGAAAATGATTTATATAGTAAGCTGATTATACAGCTTACTAAGGATTTTGGTTTGGCAAATTATGATTTAAAAATTTCAGAAAAAAGTACACCTGATACTTTAAAAGAAGCACTTAATAATGCTATAAAAAATTTAATTCTTACAGATTCAAATACTTATAAAACAATTTTATATATTATTGATGTTCCTGAAGAAATAATACAAAAAATTGACACTTCCGATATTAATAACTATGTAGAAGCTGTTGTTTTTTTAATCTTAAAAAGAGTTTGGAAAAAAGTATGGTTTAGAGCTAAATATACTAACTAGTCAACTCTCTAAAAAGGCTTTCTAAATTCTTATTTTCGGTATTTAAACCTAAAATTTTTAAACCGTTTTCTTGAGCGAAATCAAAAATTACAGGACGCATATCTTCTGATGTTTTAAAAGTAAGTATCCAATTATTTTCAACCGTATTTTTATAATGAGCAATATTTGGTAAACGTTGTATAAATTGTTCTTCTAACTTATAATCAAAAGTTACTTTTATAACTTGCTCTTTACTTGTTTTGAGTTCGGCAATAGGTTTATCAACAACTATTTCACCTTTATTTATAATAATTACTCGACTACAAACAGCCTCTACTTCTTGCATAATATGAGTAGAAAATAACACTGTTTTATCTTTACCAAGTTCTTTTATCAATTCACGGATTTCTACTAATTGATTCGGATCTAAACCTGTGGTTGGTTCATCTAAAATTAAAACCTCTGGATTATGCAAAATTGCTGCAGCTAATCCTACTCTTTGGCGATATCCTTTAGATAATTGCCCAATTTTTTTATGAGCTTCAGGAGTTAAACCTACTTTTTCAATTACTTCAGATATTTTAGTTTTTGATATCTTATAAACAGATGCCTGAAATTGTAAGTATTCACGTACATACATTTCTAAATACAACGGATTATGTTCAGGTAAATATCCTATTTTTTTTTGTGCTTCAATAGGATTTTTAAGAACATCTATTCCGCTTACAAAAACAGTTCCTTCGCTAGGCTGAATAAAACCTGTTAAAATTTTCATAGTAGTTGACTTCCCAGCACCATTAGGTCCTAAAAAACCAACTATTTCACCTTTTTTAGCTTCAAAAGAAATACTATTTACGGCTTTTTGTGTTCCGTAATTTTTAATTATTGATGTAAGTTGTATAGACATATTTTTATCAGCTGTAATTCTAAAAAAATTAATAAGTTAAGAATAACGTAAATTCTTATTTTCTTATATAAGAAACGAAACTATAATCGTATTTATTTTTTTCATCGGCTTTAAAATCCTCTCTTGATGCTTCTTTCCAGATATTCATATCAATATTTGGGAAAAAAACATCAGCCTCAAAACTATGATGAACAAGACAAATATCTAGCTTATCTACTAAATTATTTTCAATTGCTTCTTTATAAACTTGTGCACCTCCAATAATAAAAATATCGGTTTCATCTTTTGATAATTCAATAGCTTCTTCTAGCGAATGAGCCACTAAACACCCCTCTTTTAAATAATCGTTATTTCTAGTTATTATAACTGATGTACGATTAGGTAATGGTCTACCAATACTTTCAAAAGTATTACGCCCCATTAAAATATGATGTCCTGATGTAACTTTTTTAAACCGTTTTAAATCGGCAGGAAGATGCCAAATTAAATCGTTATCTTTTCCTAAAGCATTGTTATTTGCTATTGCTGCAATTATTGTAATCATAAATTGTATTTACTGAATGGTTATATGTCTTTTGCCCACTCTTTAATATAACTTGTTAAATCTCTTTTTTCTGTAACAGCATCTTGTAAAATATCTGTTTTTATACTATCTACTAAAGTTATAATTGCTTTTAAAACTTTTTCATCGTTTATTCCTTCAATTTTTTCATAAAGGGAATCTTTTAAAACATCAATATTTGTAACCATCGTTTATATTTTTTAGCACCTCTTACAAAGTTACTAAAGTATCTGTTAAATATAATGTTAAATTACACTGCTACAACACCTTTTATATGCGGATGTGGGTTATATCCTATCAACTCAAAATCTTCAAAGGTAAAATCTTCAATATTTTTAATTGCTGAATTAATTTTCATTGTAGGCAAAGGTCTTTCTTCACGAGATAATTGTAATGCTAATTGTTCTTGATGATTATTATAAATATGAGCATCACCAAAAGTATGGATAAATTCTCCTGCTTCATAACCACAAACCTGTGCAATCATCATAGTAAATAAAGCATAAGAAGCAATATTAAAAGGAACTCCTAAAAAGATATCTGCGCTTCGTTGATATAATTGACAAGATAATTTTCCATCAGCAACATAAAACTGAAAAAAAGCGTGACACGGTGGTAAAGCTGCTTTTCCGTTTGCTACATTTTCAGAAAATGATTTTGATGTATCAGGCATAACAGAAGGATTCCATGCAGAAACTAACATTCTTCGGCTATTCGGATTCTTCTTTAAAGTTTCGATTACATCTTTTAATTGATCAATTTCATCACTATTCCAATTACGCCATTGATGCCCGTAAACAGGTCCTAAATCACCATTTTCATCTGCCCAATCATTCCAAATACGCACACCATTTTCTTGTAAATATTTAGTATTTGTATCACCTTTTATAAACCAAAGTAATTCATAAATAATAGATTTTAAATGTAGTTTTTTGGTAGTTACCATTGGAAAACCTGCACTTAAATCAAACCTCATCTGATGCCCAAAAACACTTTTTGTACCTGTTCCTGTTCTATCTCCTTTTTCGTTTCCGGTTTCTAAAACGTGTTTTACTAAGTCTAAATATTGTTGCATTTGTTACTTGTAATTTTTGAAAAATAAAAAAGCTTCCACATTTAATGTTGAAGCTTTTAAAAATTATATAAATAATTATTAACTATTATTTTGCCTCTACTTTTAATGATTATCCTATAATCATACCTGCAATAGTTGCTGACATTAAAGATGCTATTGTACCTCCAATTAAAGCTTTCATTCCAAATTCTGATAATGTTTTACGCTGTTTTGGAGCTAATGAACCAATACCACCAATTTGAATACCTATTGATGCAAAGTTAGCAAAACCACACAACATATAAGTAGCCATTATAATCGATTTATTATATGTTAAATGTGTTGCACTAGCTACATTTTTAAGTTCTGATAATTGAATATACCCAACAAATTCACTTGCTGCTAATTTAATTCCTAATAACTGTCCCATTAAAGCCATATCTTCTCTAGCAACACCTATTAACCACATTAATGGTGCAAAAGTATATCCTAAAATAAACTCTAATGAAAATGCTTTATAAGCTGTTGAATTTTCTATAATTGTATTAAGAGATGTCATTTTCCATCCAAAATATTCTATTCCATCAAAACCTCCTAAACCGCCTAAAATTCCATTTATCATGGCTATAAAAGCAACAAAAACTAAAAGCATTGCGCCTACATTCATCGCTAATTGTAAACCTTCGGTAGTACCATTTGCTATTGCATCTAATATATTTGAACCTATTTTATCTTGAGAAACTTTTATATCTGTAACAATTTTTTCTGTTTGCGGATATAAAATTTTAGAAATAACAATTGCTCCAGGTGCTGCCATTACAGAGGCTGCTAATAAATGTTTTGCATAAAATAATTTTAATGTTTCATCATCACCACCTAAAAAACCGATATAAGCGGCTAAAACTGCTCCAGCAACGGTTGCCATTCCGCCAATCATTACGAGTAACATTTCCGACTTATTCATTTTTTCTAAATAAGCCTTAATTAATAATGGAGCTTCTGTTTGTCCTAAAAAGATGTTTCCTGCTACCGATAAACTTTCTGCACCAGATATTTTTAACACTTTACTTAACGACCAAGCTAAGGCTTTTACTACCTTTTGTATAACTCCTAAATAAAATAATAATGATGTTAATGCCGAAAAGAAAATAATAGTAGGCAATATTTGAAAGGCAAAAATAAATCCAAAAGTATCCATATCAGAAATTAAACCCTGAAACAAAAATTCACTACCCGCTTGGGTAAAAGCTAATATACTAACAAATCCTTTTCCTATAAATTCAAAAATAGATTGCACAAAAGGTACTTTTAAAACGCCAATCGCAATTACTAATTGAAAAGTAAGTCCTAACCCTACAATTTTCCAATCAATACCTCTTCTATTTGCACTAAATAAAAAAGCGATAATTAACAAAGAAATCATCCCTAAAGCACCACGCCATAAACTCTGCATAGAAAACCCTTTACTAGGAATAATTTGATTTATTGGTGTTTTTAATTCAGTTATTTCTATCACCTTAGCAACAGGAGTAACTGTTTTAGGTTTTGAAGTAAATTTATATGTAATGTTTTTTTCAGATAAAATTAATAAAGTATCTGATAACTCACTGATATTATAATAACGAACCGTATCTTTCGGCTGTTTATAATTAAAAATCAATAAATTATTTTGATGAATATAATTCCCTGAAGCCTGTAAACTATCTTTAGCTATTAAGGAATAATTAAATATTCCTTCGGATAAATTTAATACATCTGTAGAATCAATTAATGAAACTACCGATGTACCTTTAGTATTTTTAATTGATGAAAAACGCCATTTTTTCTCTATACTTTGACCAAAAACAGTTATTGATAAACAAAGTATTATGAGCGTAAATAATTTTTTCATATTTAATTTTTTATTAAGAATGCTTACTTATTTCGTCTCTAATTTGTGCGGCTAATTCATAATTTTCATTAGCTACTGCTTCGTTAAGTTGTGCATGTAATTCAGATAATGATATTTCTATATCATCATCATCTTCTTCTAAAGAAAACTCTATTTCATCAGAATCTAAATCTTCTTCAATAATTAATTCTTCATCCATTTTTAAAGATACACCTGCTTTATCTAAAATATTCTCGTAGGTAAAAATAGGTGCTTCAAAACGAACTGCTAAAGCAATTGCATCTGAAGTTCGAGCATCAATAATCTCTTCAAGCCCATCTCTTTCACAAATTAGACTCGAATAAAAAACACCATCAACCAACTTATGAATAATAACTTGGATAACTTTTATAGAAAACCTATCAGAAAATGTTTTAAATAAATCATGCGTAAGTGGACGTGGCGGGCGAATTTCTTTCTCTAAAGCTATGGCAATAGATTGAGCTTCAAAAGCTCCAATAATTATAGGTAATGTCCTTTCTCCTTTGGTTTCACTTAGCACTAATGCATAAGCCCCACTTTGAGTTTGGCTATATGAAATCCCTTTGATATTTAGTTTAATTAAGCTCATGTAGATTATAATAAGTAACTAAAAAGGCTGTCTATATTTTTGGCGCTATGCTTCAAAATTTAGACAACCTACTTAAGTGGGCACAATTTACTAAAAATTATGAATTGATTTATAATTTCTATAAAAAGAAAGTTCCTTTATTTAAATTATGCTTGTTTAAAAGCTTTTAGCTTTTCTATTAATTGAGGTATAACTTCAAAAGCATCACCAACAATACCGTAATCTGCTGCTTTAAAGAAAGGAGCGTCAGCATCAGTATTAATAACAACTTTTACTTTAGATGCATTAATACCTGCTAAATGCTGAATTGCTCCAGAAATACCAATAGCAATATATAAATTTGAAGCTACAGGCTTACCTGTTTGTCCTACATGTTCACCGTGAGGTCTCCACCCTAAATCAGATACAGGTTTAGAACATGCCGTTGCAGCACCTAAAACATCAGCTAATTCTTCTATCATTCCCCAGTTTTCAGGTCCTTTTAACCCTCTACCCGCAGAAACTACGATATCAGCATCAGCAATACTTACTTTTCCGCTTGCTTTATTAACACTTTCAGATTTTACACCTAATGTAGGTAAAGTAGCATCAAAGCTTTCTGTAACTCCGCTTACTGCATTTTCAATGAGCTCCGTATGAATTCTTAGCAACACCAATTACTTTTTTATCGGTAGAAATTTCAGTATTATTAAATCCTTTGTTTGAAAAAGCGATTCTTTTTACTGTAAACGGACTCGTACTACTTGGCAAAGCAACAACATTAGACGCATAACCAGCCTCTAAAGCAACGGCTACTAATGGCGCTACAGTAAACCCATCAATACTTGAATCAATAACTACAGTATCTGCTGAATTTGCATTGGCTACTTGTGTAATAACTGAAGCGTATGCTTTTGCATTAAAAGAAACTAAATCATTTTTTACCTCAACTACTTTTTCAGCACCGTAGGTATATAATTCAGTAGCATCTCCTCCATTAATTGTTAAGACAACTAAATTACTATTTAATTGTTCGGCTACTTTTTTTCCGTACGAAACTACCTCAAAAGCAGTTTTTTTAAATTTTCCTTCCGATGAATCGGCAAAAACTAATACAGACATATTTTTATATTTTTTAGGTTATTAAAATAATAAATAGCTGTTTTAAATAACAGTTTTTATTTATTGATAACAACGTGATTTTAACTATTATTTTTAAATAACTTTAGCTTCGTTATGTAATAAGTCGATTAAAGCATCAACATTATCTACTAACTTAACAGCTCCTTTTGCGGCAGGTTTTTCAAAACTTTTTGTTGATGTACTTGCTACAACACCTGTTGGTTCAACAACAGTTAATGGTTTTTTACGAGCAGTCATAATTCCACGCATATTAGGAATACGTAAATCTTTTTCTTCTACCATTCCTTTTTGTCCAGCAACAACCATAGGTAAAGTTGAAGAAACTTTTTCTTCTCCTCCATCTATTTCTCTATCTAAAGTTACATTTGTTCCCTCAACTTCAACACCTACACAAGCGTTTACAAAGTTAAAATCTACTAAAGAAGCTAACATTCCTGGTACCATTTGCCCATTATAATCTGATGATTCTTTACCAGCTAAAACCAAATCATAACCGCCATTTTTAACAACCTCGGCCAATTCTTTAGCAACCATAAAACCATCTGTTGGCACTGCATTTACACGAATTGCAGCATCTGCTCCAATAGCTAAAGCTTTACGTAATGTTGGTTCTGTTGAAGCATCTCCAACACCTACAACAGTTACAGTAGCACCTTGTTTTTCTTTAAACCACATAGCACGAGTTAAGCTAAACTCATCATAAGGGTTTATAACATATTGAACTCCATTTGTATCAAACTTTGTATCGTTATCAACAAAGTTAATTTTCGAAGTAGTATCAGGTACATGGCTAATACAAACTAATATTTTCATATATCGTTGTTTTTAAGAAACTTAATTTTTGAACTACGAAGTTACGTTTTTTTTATTTTACTATGCATGCATAATAAAAATTTTACCTTAAGATGTTTTAATAATTACAAATTAAAAGCAATACAATGATTTGTTTAGCTTAAAAACCCTATTTCTTATTTCTATTTTTATTATTTTTGCTATATTGATAAAACAACTACTAATATAACGTATGAAAACAATACAATTTAGAGAAGCTATTTGCGAGGCAATGAGTGAAGAAATGCGAAGAGATGAAAGCATTTACTTAATGGGCGAAGAAGTAGCAGAATATAATGGAGCTTATAAGGCTTCAAAAGGAATGTTGGATGAATTTGGTGCAAAAAGAGTTATTGATACTCCTATTGCCGAGTTAGGTTTTGGTGGTATTGCGGTTGGGTCTGCAATGAACGGAAACCGTCCAATTGTTGAATACATGACTTTTAACTTCTCTTTAGTTGGTATTGATCAAATTATCAATAACGCAGCTAAAATTCGTCAAATGTCAGGTGGTCAATTCAATTGTCCTATCGTTTTTCGTGGTCCAACAGGTGCTGCTGGTCAATTAGGAGCAACACACTCACAAGCTTTTGAAAACTGGTTTGCAAACACTCCAGGATTAAAAGTTATTGTTCCTTCGAATCCTTATGATGCTAAAGGTTTACTTAAAGCAGCCATTCGTGATGATGATCCAGTAATTTTTATGGAATCAGAACAAATGTATGGTGATAAAATGGAAGTTCCTGAAGGAGAATATATTATTCCTATTGGAGTTGCTGACATTAAAAGAGCAGGTACAGATGTTACTGTTGTTTCTTTTGGAAAAATCATCAAAGAAGCTTACAAAGCTGCTGATGAATTAGCAAAAGAAGGTATTTCTATTGAAGTTATTGATTTACGTACAGTTCGTCCGATGGATCATAAAACTATTTTAGAATCTGTAAAGAAAACTAACAGATTAGTTATTTTAGAAGAAGCATGGCCTTTTGGAAGTATTTCTTCAGAAATTACTTTCAGAATACAAGATGAAGCATTTGATTATTTAGATGCTCCTATAAAAAGAATTACAACTGCTGATACTCCTGCACCATATTCTCCTGTTTTATTAGCAGAATGGATGCCTAATGCAAATGATGTTATTAAAGCTGTAAAAGATGTTTTATATCTTAATAAATAAGACAATAATCAAATATTGAATAAATATAAAAATCCTTTTGGTAGTAACCAAAAGGATTTTCTGGTAATAAAAAGAATGAAAAAAAAGCTATCAATATTACTTATACTGTTTGTCAGTACTTTATACGCTCAACTTACTTTAAATGGTAAAATTGTTGATGAATTCAATAACCCAATGCCTTTCGTTTCTGTTTTTTTAAAAAACACCGTTAACGGAACAACTACTGATGATACGGGTGATTTTTCGTTAAAAACAACTAAAAATAACGGTGTATTAGAAATATCTTTTATCGGTTTTGAAACACAAAACATTACCGTTAATCAGAAAACAAAATTTCTAAATATTATTATTAAAGAAGCGGCAAACGAGTTAGAAGAAGTAATTATTGTTACTAAACCTAAAAAACGCCTAAAGAAAAAAGAGAATCCAGCTTATCGTATTTTAAAAGAAATTTGGAAAAGAAAAAGAAAAAACGGACTTGATTTAGTTGATTATTATCAATACAAAAAACATAATACCATTGAAATAGGACTTAATAATTTAGATTCTACTTTCTTAAAAAAAGCATTTAAAAATGATTATAAAGAAACCATCAAAAAAGTAAAATTTGATAGCGATGGAGTTAATTTTTATGTCCCTATTTATTTAAACGAACAAATTTCGAACGTATACGGAGATAATAAAAACAAAAATATTAGAGAAGATATAGAGGCTGAAAAAACAGAAGGTGTAGGTACTGATGGTTTTGTTTATAATCGTATGTCTAATTCATTTCAAAATATTGATGTTTTTAAAAATAATATTCCTTTATTTCAAAAATCATTTGTAAGTCCCTTATCTACTGATGGTTTTGCTACTTACGACTACGTTCTTTACGATAGTATTGTTAAAAATGATAAAAAATTATACAACATCTATTTCTTTCCTATTAGAGATGGTGATTTAGCTTTTCAAGGAAATTTTTGGGTAACCGATAAAATATTTTCTATTAAAAAAATAAAGATGACAGTACATAAAAGTATTATCATAAACTTTATTAGAGGCTTAACATTTGAAAAAGAATTTGATGTATTAAAAGATAGTATTTATATTACTACTAAAAATACTTATGAAGCCGATTTTACTTTTGTTGATAAAAATGAAAGTCAAAAAGGACTGACAATCAAAAAAAAGACACTCTTTGATAAATACAAACTTGACAAACCTTTAAAGCAAGGTTTTTACAGCCAAAAAATTGTAAAAACAAGACCTAATCAATATAAAAAAGAAGCTAATTATTGGAAATCAAAAGAAAATAATGAAAGTAATTCAACTTATCAATTTATTAAAGAAGTAAAAGAAAAAAAGAGAATTAAAAATGTTACAGGAATAATAAACACCCTTTCTAGTGGATATATAAACACAAAATCCAGTATTCAATTTGGTCATTTATGGTCATTATTTTCAAAAAATCCAGTAGAAGGTTTTAGAACAAGATTAGGTATTAGAACTTTTAAGACAAAAGAAGATCGCTTTCGATTAGGCGCTTATGTAGCCCATGGATTTAAAGATAATAAAACGAAATATGGTGTTGAAGGACGCTATTTATTATCATACCAACCAAGAATAAGTATTGGTGTAACATATCAAAAAGATATAGAACAACTTGGTCGCACTAGGATTAAAACGACACAGCTTCTGTCTCAAAATTTTGGCACAATGTCTTTATTATCAAAAAATAATAACTTTTTTTTATCTAAAATAGAAAGAACAGCTACAAATTTTGATTATCAAATAAAACAGAATTTACATATCGGTATTAATTTTACACATTCAAAAATACAATCTGCTTCTCCTAGTAATTTTTCGATGGATTATCTTGATGAACAAACAAATAAACAATCAAAAGTAACCGATACCGCTTCTGAAGTTTATATTGCTTTTACACCTGGTCGATTTGTATATGGACTTGGTGTTGAAAGACAATTTGGTGAGAACATTTTTCCTACCTTAATACTAAACTATCGCAGAGGTTATAAAGATGTTTTTAACGGATCCAATACCTACGACAAATTACAATTCAAATACAAACAACCTATTCTTTTAAGTAAATTTGGTGTTTTAGAAGCTACTTTTGAAGCTGGAAAAACTTTTGGAACAGTACCTCTTGCTTTATTAAATGTAATCCCTGTAAACAACACGTTATCAATATCTAAAAACACATTTTCGCTATTAAACTCTTATGATTTTGTTACAGATACTTATTTAACTACTTATTTAGAACATCATTTTAATGGTTTTATAATGAATAGAATTCCATTATTAAATAAATTAAAATTACGTAGTTTGGTTACTTTTAGAGCAGCATACGGTACTATTTCTGATAAAAATGTAGCAATAAATAAATCAACCATAAATTACAATGCTCCTGATAAAGTCTACTATGAATACAGTGTTGGACTTGAAAATATTGGCTATCGTAATTTACGTTTTTTACGTGTTGATGCTGTATGGAGAAGCGACTACAAACAGCCAAAAGACGCAATAATTCCACCTACTGCAAAGTTTGCAATTCGTATAGGAATTAATGTTGGTTTATTATAATTTAATAATTTAATATTAAGATAACCTGTTTTTATATTTAAAAACAGCAATAAATTATTACTTTTGCAATCCGATTTTTAGAAACGAAGAAAAGAAATATATATATGACTTCAAAAGAGAAAAAGACAGTAGATGTCTTAATAGAAATACCTAAAGGAAGTAGAAATAAATACGAATACGATTTTGACTTAGGAAAAATCCGTTTTGATAGAATGTTATTCTCATCAATGATGTATCCTGGAGATTATGGTTTCATTCCTGAAACTTTAGCTTTAGATGGTGACCCATTAGATGTATTAATTTTAGGTGCTGAACCAACTTTCCCAATGTGTGTTATGGAGGTTAAACCAATTGGTGTTTTCCACATGGCAGATGAAAAAGGTCCAGATGAAAAAATACTTTGTGTACCTGTTTCTGATCCTATTTGGAATCAGTACAACGATTTATCTGACTTAAATCCACACTTACAAAAAGAAATTACTCATTTCTTTAAAGTTTATAAAGATTTAGAAAAGAAAAAAGTTGATATCGGAGACTGGGGGAACGCAGACGAAGCTTATGAAATTTTAGATAAATGTATCGAACGCTATGAAAATAGTGAACATAAAGCTACTGGAAACTTTAAAATATAATTTAAAGCAACCATTACAAAAAAAGCCATTCAGAATATTCTGAGTGGTTTTTTTTTATCATTTAAATAGTATTTGAAGCTATTTCCCGCTTTCCGCACTCGCTTTTTTTTGATGAAAAATCAAAAAAAGAGCTCAAACAATTGCTTCAATCGGGGCTAAAAATTCTTACTATATTTCGAATATTTTATAAATCAATTTATATTTACTTACAACAAGCTCCGTTTAACAATTTCAATGCTATTTTTAACAAGGCGTTTCTTATTTTTGCTAAATGTTTAAAAGAACCCAACATAATTTTCAAATAGAAGAACCAAAAGTGTTTAAGCAAAAATTATTTGCTTGGGCTAAACAGTTTGAAACTGCTATTTGGTTAGATTCTAATAATTACGAACAAGAATATTCTTCGTTTGATTGTTGTTTGGCTGTTGAAGAATTTACTTCGATAAAAACAGATTATCAGAATGCTTTTGATAAACTTAAAGAGTATCAAAATTACACCAAAGATTATATTTTTGGATATATTTCTTATGATGTAAAAAATGACGTTGAAAAACTAAAATCTACTAATTTTGATGGACTTCATTTTCCTGATTTGTATTTTTTTCAACCTCAAAAATTAATTTTCATCAAAGGAAATACTGTCGAATTTCATTATTTACAAATGATAGATGATGAAATTGAAGAAGATTTTGAAGATATTATCAGCATAAATGCAAATACTACTCCCATTTCTGATTCTTTAAAAGAGACTGTTAAAAAAACATCCGAAGAAAATAATATCAAAATAAAACTTCGAATTCATAAAGAAGAATATCATCAAAAAGTAACAAAGGTTTTAGAACATATTCATAGAGGTGATATTTATGAAGCTAATTTTTGTCAAGAATTTTATGCCGAAAATACAAGCATAAATCCTTATAAAATATATTCACATTTAAACGAAATATCAACACCTCCGTTTGCTACTTTTTTCAGACAGTGAAAACCTGTATGTATTATCGGCAACGCCAGAAAGATATCTAAAAAAAGAAGGACTTAAAATAATTTCGCAACCTATAAAAGGAACTGCAAAACGATTAATTAATCCTATTGAAGATGAAAAAATAGCCTTCGATTTAGCTCGTGACGAAAAAGAACGTGCTGAAAATATTATGATTGTTGATTTAGTACGTAATGATTTATCTAAAACAGCAAAAAAAGGAAGTGTTAAGGTTAAAGAACTTTGCAAAGTTTATTCTTTTAAACAAGTGCATCAAATGATATCGACTGTCGTTTCTGAAATTTCAGAAAACACACATCCTGTTGATTTGATTAAAGATACCTTTCCCATGGGAAGTATGACTGGCGCACCAAAAGTATCAGCAATGAAAATAATGGAAGCCTTAGAAGAAACAAAACGTAGTTTATATTCAGGAACTATCGGTTATTTTACACCTGATGGCGATTTTGATTTTAATGTAATTATCAGAAGTCTTTTATATAATTCTGACCAAAAATATGTTTCTTTTTCTGTTGGTGGCGCAATTACGGCAAAATCAATTCCTGAAAAAGAATACGAAGAATGCTTGTTAAAAGCAAAGGCAATGAAATATGTTTTACTTAATTCAAAGTAATTTAACTAAAAAAGATAAATAATGATTATAGATCAAGAAGAAAAATTTCAAGCAGTACTTCCAAAAATAGAAGGAAATGTAAATGAACAAAGTTTTTTTAACAAGTTTTTAGATATGTATCCTGAAGCTTGGAAACAACATAAAATTACTTTTTCAAAATTTAAAAGAAGTAAACAATTTGGAAGAACAATACCTTTACCAAGACCTGAAGTATCTTTAAGAAAAGATATCAGACAGTGGTTACAAAAACAATAAAAAATGACACATCAAGACTTCCATTTCGAGTATCATAAAACTACTTTTTTCGGGCAATATTGGCAACCTGAAACAGTAAAAGCAGTAGTTATTATTATTCACGGAATGGGAGAACATTCTGGACGCTATCAAAATGTTGCTAAAAAATTAACTGACAATAATTTTGGTGTAATTGCTTTTGATCATTTTGGACATGGTAAAACATCAGGAAAAAGAGGTCATAACCCTAGTTTTGATGTTGTTTTAGAAAGTATTACCATGCTTATTAACAAGACTATTGTTGTTTTTGGAAATACGCCAATGTTTTTATATGGTCATTCTATGGGTGGAAATGCGGTTATCAATTATGCTCTTCGTAAAAAAAATAATTTAGATGGAATTATTGCCACTAGTCCTATGCTAAAATTAGCTTTTAATCCACCAGCATGGAAACTTAAATTAGGCAAGATTATGCAAAAAATTGCGCCGTCATTTACTTTGAGTAATGAATTAGATAGCAATGATCTTTCTCGTGATAAAAATGAAGTTCAAAATTATATTGATGATCCTTTAGTTCATGATAAAATTAGCCCTAATTTTTCTTTATCTTTTATCGATTCAGGTAAATGGGCGATTGAAAATGCTTCTTTATTAAAAAAACCTATGTTATTATTACATGGTACTGCTGATAAAATAATTGATTATAAAGGCTCTGAAGCTTTTGCTAAATCAACAAAAAAAGCAAATTTAAAACTTTATGAAGGCGGTTATCATGAATTACAACATGATTTATGTAAAGAAGAAATGCTACAAGACATCCTAAATTGGTTAAATAAACAACTATAAATATCTTTAAAAAATAAAATGCTACAACAATTAGCAAAACATATAGACACTAATTTTTCGTTTTTAAAAGAGAAAAAACTCCTAATTGCTATTTCTGGAGGGATTGATAGCGTAGTTTTAACACATTTATTAAAGCAATTAAATCATACAATTTCATTAGCACATTGTAATTTTCAATTAAGAAATGACCAAAGTAATTTAGATGAAGAATCAGTTAAAAAATTAGGAAAAACATTAAATATTACGGTTTTTTCAACTCGATTTGAAACAAGTAAATACGCTTCTGAAAATAAATTATCAACCCAATTAGCAGCAAGAAAATTACGCTATGATTGGTTTGATGAATTAATAAAAAAACATGATTTTGATTATGTTTTAACAGGACATCATGCCGATGATAATTTAGAAACCGTTTTAATCAATCTAACAAGAGGTACAGGATTAGATGGTTTAACAGGAATCCCTCCGGTAAACGGAAAAATTGTACGTCCTTTACTAATATTTTCGAGAGAACAAATTGAAGAATTTGCATTAAAGAATGATATTAAATGGCGTGAAGATGCTAGTAATTCAGAAATAAAATATGTCAGAAATAAAATAAGACATCAAGTAATTCCTGTATTAAAAGAATTAAACCCTAGTTTATTAAAAGCCCATCATAAAACAACTGATTTCTTAAAACAATCTCAACAAATTATTGTTGATAAGATGGAAGAAGTATCAGCAAAAATTATTTCTAAAGATAATGATTTATTAAAAATTAATATTTCGGAACTATTAAAGTTATCTACCCCCAAAGCATACTTGTATCAACTTTTAAAAGACTATAAATTTACAGAATGGAATGATGTTTACAAGTTAATTTATGCTCAATCAGGTAAAAAAGTATCAACTAATTATCATACTTTACTAAAAGACAGAGATTTTTTATTACTTTTACATACTAACAAAAAAAAACCCCCTGAAAATGAACAAATTACAATACATAGACAAACTACTAAGATAACAAGCCCTGTAAATTTGTTTTTTGAAAACGATCCTAAGAGTACATTTATTAATATAAATTGTATTTTGGTTGATAAAAATTCATTAAATTACCCCCTCAGTATTAGGAAATGGGAAACTGGCGATTATTTTTACCCAACAGGTATGATTGGAAAGAAAAAAGTTAGTAAATATTTTAAAGATGAAAAATTATCAATTTTTGAAAAAGAAAGCACTTGGTTGCTTTGTACAAATGATAATGAAATTATATGGATTATAGGAAAACGACAAGATAGACGCTTTTTATCATCCAATGAAACAACAGAATTATTAAGAATAACTAATTAAAAACAACCAATTATAAACTAAATCGAATGAAAAAATTATGTACTCTATTTTTATTATTCTTAGGTTTAACGGTCTTCTCTCAATCTGATGATAATCCTATAGTTATAACACCTGTCGTTGAAAAAATTTCGGAGACAAAATATGACTTAATTTTCGATATTGAAATTGCAGAAGATTGGCATTTATACTCTCAATACAATCCAGAAGATGCATCTTTACCAATGACTATTTCTCCTGCAGAAGGACAAACTGGATATGCTCTTAACGGAAAAGCAATAGAAAGTAAAACTGAATCTGAATTTAGTGAAATTTGGGGAAAAGATGAAATTTTCTTTGTAGAAGAAGGTAAATTAGTACAACGAATTACCGTTTCAGATACAAGTTTAACACAAGTTACTTTAAACTTAGATGCTCAAGTTTGTAAAGAATACTGCTTACCATTTGATGAGGATTTTACGTTTTCATTAACAGGTGAAAAAGTTTCACAAACTGTTACTGAGGTTGATGACAAAAGCCAAGCTATGTCACAATCATTAAACTTAAACTTAAAAAATACCGCTGTATTAAAAAGCACAACAAAAGAATCATCTAAAGAAGATGGTGAGGCTAGTTTAATTAATATATTTTTACTTGGATTTGTTGGTGGTTTACTAGCATTTTTAACTCCATGTGTTTTTCCAATGGTTCCTTTAACAGTATCTTTTTTCACAAAACATACTGAGAAAAAAGGAAAAGGAATTGGTAGTGCTGTATTATATGGGGCTTTTATAATGATAATTTATGGACTATTAAGTTTACCTTTCCACTATTTAGATACTTTAGACCCTGAAATTTTAAATAGTATTTCAACCAACATGTGGTTAAACTTATTTTTCTTTACAATATTAGTTTTCTTTGCTGGTTCTTTCTTCGGATTTTATGAATTATCATTACCTAGCTCTTGGAGTAATAAAGCTGATACAGCTTCAAACATTGGAGGTATTATCGGTATTTTCTTTATGGCTTTAACATTAGCTATTGTATCATTTTCATGTACAGGACCAATTTTAGGTTCTTTATTAGCAGGTTCTTTAGGAGCTGATGGTGGTGCAATGCAATTATCTGCAGGTATGATTGGTTTTGGACTTGCTTTAGCATTACCTTTTGCATTATTTGCAATGTTTCCTGGATGGTTAAATTCTTTACCTAAATCAGGAGGATGGTTAAATACTGTTAAAGTTGTTTTAGGATTTTTAGAATTAGCATTTGCTTTTAAATTTTTATCTAATGCTGATTTAGTTGGGCATTGGGATTTATTTAAAAGAGAAATATTTATTGGTATATGGGCAATAACAGCTTTATTAATGTCATTATATTTATTTGGTGTTATGGGTAAAAAATATGGTAAAATATCTTTCTTTAGAGTTTTATTAGGAGGAGCTTGTTTTGCTTTGTTTGTTTATTTAGCACCAGGAGTATTACCAAAACCTCTTTGGAATCAAAATAAATTATTAAGTGGATTTGCTCCACCTCAATTTCATAGTATCTATAAAAAAGATAACAAATGTCCTTTATCATTAAATTGCTTTAAAGATTTTGAAGAAGGTATTGCATATGCAAAATCGGTAAACAAACCTGTTTTATTAGATTTTACAGGTTGGGCGTGTGTAAACTGTCGTAAGATGGAAGAAAATATTTGGGTTAAACCTGAAATATATTCATTAATTAATGATGATTATGTATTAATTTCATTGTACGTAGATGACCATGAAAGACAATTACCTGAAGAAGAACAATTCGATTTTATTAAACCAAACGGTAAAGTAAAAAGAATTAGAACTTATGGTGATAAATGGGCTACTCTACAAGTTGCAAACTTTAAAACAGCATCTCAACCATTTTATGTATTAATGAGTCCTAAATTAGAATTATTAAATTCACCTCAACAATATTCTGACCATACAACTTATTATAACTGGTTAAAAACAGGATTAGATAATTTTAATAAAAACTAATCAATATCATCATATAACATAAAAAAAGGCTCTTTATAAAAGAGGCTTTTTTTATGTTATAATGTTAAATAAATCATCAAAATAGAAATACATAACAAATGTATTTTAGCTATTTCATAAGGTTTTAAATTTCAATATTTTTATCTACCTTTATCATAAAGAGAAAGTTATGTTGATTAAAACTTATGGATCTGCTGTTTTTGGTATTGAAGCAACCACTATAACTGTAGAAGTAAATATTGATAAAGGTATCGGATATCACCTTGTTGGGTTACCAGATAATGCCGTTCGAGAAAGTTCCTATCGGATTTCTGCAGCGCTTAACAACAATGGCTATAAATTACCTGGAAAAAAAATCATTATAAACATGGCTCCTGCTGATATTCGTAAAGAAGGAGCTGCTTATGATTTATCAATTGCAGTTGGTATTCTGGCTGCTTCAAAACAAATTCAAGCAAAAAACATTGATGATTATCTAATTATGGGAGAACTTTCTTTAGATGGAAGTGTACAACCTATAAAAGGAGCTTTGCTTATCGCTATTAAAGCACATGAAGAAGGCTATAAAAATTTTATTCTGCCTAAAGAAAATGCCAAAGAAGCGGCTATTGTTAATGATGTAAATATATTGGGTGTATCTAATATTATGGAAGTTATCAATCATCTAGAAAACAAAAAACTCATTGAACCTACCATAGTTGATACACGAGCCGAGTTTTATAAACATATGGATTTTCCTGAATTTGATTTTTCAGATGTAAAAGGACAAGAAAGTATAAAACGCTGTATGGAAATTGCCGCTTCTGGCGGACACAATATTATTTTAATCGGTCCTCCTGGTGCAGGAAAAACAATGCTAGCCAAACGACTTCCTTCTATATTACCTCCTATGACTTTACAAGAAGCTTTAGAAACTACAAAAATACACTCTGTAGTTGGTAAAGTTAAAAATACAGGACTACAGTATAGCCGTCCTTTTAGAGCTCCACATCATAGTTGTTCAGACATTGCACTTATTGGCGGAGGAAATAGTTTACCACAACCTGGCGAAATTTCATTAGCTCATAATGGCGTTTTGTTTTTAGATGAATTACCCGAGTTTAAACGAGGTGTTTTAGAAGTTATGAGGCAACCTTTAGAAGATAGAGAAGTAACAATATCTAGAGCTAAATTTACCGTAAATTATCCAAGTAGTTTTATGCTTGTTGCTAGTATGAATCCTAGTCCTTCTGGTTTTTTTAACGACCCAGATTCTCCAATGACCTCATCTCCTGCCGAAATGCAACGCTATTTAAGTAAAGTTTCAGGTCCTTTACTTGATCGAATTGATATTCATATCGAAGTCACTCCTGTTCCTTTTGATAAATTATCCGAAGAAAAAAAAGGAGAAGCAAGTGTCGATATTAGAAATAGAGTTACAAAAGCTCGTGAAATTCAAACAACACGTTTTAGTACTTCTGATACTGTTCATTATAATGCACAAATGACTGTGAAACAAATTCGTGAATTTTGTAAACTATCAAATGAAAGTAATACGTTACTAAAAATCGCCATGGAAAAACTAAACCTTTCGGCAAGAGCTTATGATAGAATATTAAAAGTATCTCGTACTATTGCCGATTTAGATAGCTCTGAAAATATAAAATCTAATCATTTAACAGAAGCAATTCAGTACCGAAGTTTAGACCGTGAAGGTTGGTTAGGATAAATTCTAAAAAAAGCATTTTCGTTTTATAAAAAAACATTAAATCAGTACATTAAAAATAATTAAATACGCTAACATATGAAAAAAATACTTTATTTAATAGCTATTGCTATCACGATGATTTCTTGTAAAAAACAACAAAATGATTTTGTTACCTTTTCAGGAAAAATTATTGATAAAAACTCAGATTCTATCGTACTTTCTAACAATCAATTAAAATTTAAGAAAGTAATTAAGGTTAATAAAAATGGTGAATTTAAAGACACTTTAAATATTAAAGATAATTTTTATCGATTATTTGATGGAAAAGAAGTAACAACATTATATTTAAAAAATGGTGCTACTATTAACATGACCCTAGATACTAAACAGTTTGATGAAACTGTTACTTATACAGGTATAGGAGCTAATGAAAGTAATTTTTTAGCTAAATCGGCATTATTGGAAGAAGTACTATTCAAAAATGAAAATTTATTTAAATTATCTAAAGAAGATTTTAACATAAAAATAAGTGATTATATTACTCAATTTAATACAAGAATAAAGGAATCTAAATTAGATTCTACTTTTATTACTATACAACAAGAAGATATTATAGGTTTAGAAAAATACGTAAATAGAACATTTGCTGATAAATTATATTTAGCTACAGAATTAGCTAAAGGTATGGCTTCTCCTAAATTTGTTGATTATGAAAATAATAAAGAAGGAATGACTTCTTTAGATGATTTAAAAGGTAAATATGTGTATTTAGATATATGGGCTACTTGGTGTAATCCTTGTAAAAAAGAAATTCCTTCTTTACAAAAGATAGAAAAACAATATCATAATAAAAATATTAAATTTGTAAGTATTTCTGTTGATAATAAAAAAGATCATGAGGCTTGGAAAAAAATGATAGTAGATAAACAATTAACTGGAATACAACTTTTTGCTGACAATAGCTGGAGATCTAAATTTATTACAGGTTATGTTATTAGTAGTATTCCTCGTTTTATTTTAATCGATCCACAAGGAAACATTATTAGTTCAAATGCTCCTAAACCTTCTAGTCCTAAACTAATTGAATTATTTAAATCTTTAAATCTTTAAATCTTTAAAAATATTTTTTTAAAACCTGCAATAAATTGCAGGTTTTTTTGTTTTAATAATTACTTTATTCAACTATTTTGATGTAAAAAAAATGAGATTTAGGATAAAAAAGAAAAAATTATTTCAGTTATATAAAAAACAGTAATTTAGTACATTCTAAAAAAACAATTAAATGCACCAAAAAATGAAAAAAATAATTTATTTAATGGCTATTGCCATAACGATGATCTCCTGTAAAAAACAACAAAATGATTTTGTTACTTTTTCTGGAAAAATCACTAATAAAAACTCTAAATCTATAACACTTTCTAATCCTCAATTAAACTTTAATAGAGTTATTGAAGTTGATGAAAATGGCGCATTTAATGATACTATAAATCTTAAAGATGGTTTTTATCGTCTTTCTGATGGAAAAGAAGCAACAGCATTATATTTAAAAAATGGTGCTACTATTACAATGACTCTTGATACAAAAGAGTTTAATGAATCTATCACTTTTACAGGTGAAGGATCAAATGAAAGTACCTTTTTAGCAAAAAATGCAGTATTACAAAAAGCAATGTTTAAAGACAAAAACTTGTTTAATTTACCTAAAGATAAGTTTGATGCAAAAGTAAAAAAATTTATTACTGACTTTAACAACAGAATAAACGAAAATAAGTTAGACTCTACTTTTGTTGCTTTTCAAAAACAAAATATTACATCTTTAGAAAACTATTTAAATAAAACACATACTGATAAATTATACGCAAATACTGTATTAGCTAAAGGAGCTGTATCACCTAAATTTATTAATTATGAAAATCATAAAAAAGGAAATACTTCTTTAGATGATTTTAAAGGAAAATATGTTTATATCGATTTATGGGCTACTTGGTGTAATCCTTGTAAACAAGAAATTCCTTCTTTAGAAAAAGTTGAAAAACAATATCATGGTAAAAATATTGCCTTTGTAAGTATTTCTGTTGATAATCCTAAGGATTATGAAAAATGGAAAAAAATGGTTACTGATAAAAACTTAAGCGGAATTCAATTATATGCTAAAAATGATAAGACTTTTTCTAAAGCTTATAAAGTAAATAGTATTCCTCGTTTTATTTTAATTGACCCGAATGGTAATATTGTTGACTCAAATGCTCCTAGACCTTCTAATCCAAAATTAATTACTTTATTAGAGTCTTTAAATATTTAATTAGAAACTAAAAATTTGATATATAAAAATCCTGTAACTAAGTTGCAGGTTTTTTTTGCGTTAAGGATAGCAACGGCATCCTTTTTTGGAGGAACGGAAAAAAAGATATAGTGGATAGCCTGTTAAAACGCCCAAATAAAAAAACCCTCACAAATTAATGTAAGGGTTTTTATAATATTCTAAAAATCTAAATTAAATTTAGATATTCAGTTTATTAGTATCTGTAATGCTCTGGCTTAAATGGACCTTGAACAGTTACACCAATATATGATGCTTGGTCTTCACGTAATTCAGTAAGCTCTACGCCTATTTTAGCTAAGTGTAAGTTTGCTACTTTTTCATCTAAATGCTTTGGTAACATATAAACTTCATTCTCGTAAGCAGCTCTGTTTGTCCAAAGTTCGATTTGTGCTAAAGTTTGGTTTGTAAATGAATTACTCATTACAAAACTTGGGTGACCTGTTGCACATCCTAAGTTTACTAAACGTCCTTCTGCTAATAAAATAATATCGTTTCCTGCAATATTGTATTTATCAACCTGAGGTTTGATAGTATCTTTTGTATTTCCGTGGTTTGCATTTAACCAAGCCATGTCAATTTCGTTATCGAAGTGACCGATGTTACATACAATAACTTTATCTTTCATAGCCTCAAAATGACGACCTTGAATAATATCTTTGTTTCCAGTAGTTGTAATAATGATATCAGAATTACCAACAACAGTTTCTAAACGCTTAACTTCAAAACCGTCCATTGCCGCTTGTAACGCACAAATAGGATCGATTTCAGTAACAGTAACAATAGAACCAGCACCTTTAAAAGAAGCGGCTGTACCTTTACCTACATCACCATAACCACAAACAGTTACACGTTTTCCTGCTAACATAATATCAGTTGCACGACGAATTGCATCAACTGCAGATTCTTTACATCCGTATTTGTTATCAAATTTAGATTTTGTTACAGAATCGTTTACGTTAATTGCTGGCATTGGTAAAGTTCCTGCTTTTACTCTATCGTATAAACGGTGAACTCCTGTAGTAGTTTCTTCAGATAATCCGTTAATTCCAGCAGCTAATTCTGGGTAACGATCTAAAACCATGTTTGTTAAATCTCCACCATCATCTAAAATTAAGTTTAATGGTTTTTTATCTTCTCCAAAAAATAATGTTTGTTCGATACACCAGTCAAATTCTTCTTCTGTCATATCTTTCCAAGCATACACAGGTGTTCCTGCAGCAGCAATTGCAGCAGCAGCTTGGTCTTGTGTAGAAAAAATATTACAAGAACTCCAAGTTACCTCAGCACCTAAAGCTTGTAAAGTTTCAATTAAAACCGCAGTTTGAATTGTCATGTGTAAACACCCTGCAATTCTTGCGCCTTTTAATGGTTGTTCGTTTTTATATTCTTCACGTAAACTCATTAATCCTGGCATTTCAGCTTCTGCCAATCTAATTTCTTTTCTTCCCCAATCAGCTAAAGAAATATCTTTTACTTTAAAAGGAACGTATGCAGCGGTTTTTGTGCTCATATTTATGTATATTTATGTATCTAAATTTTTATATAGCAAAATTACGAAATAACTTTCTAACTTATGCCTGTTCACAAAACAATAACAGTAAACCAAACCACTAAAGTATTGATTTGGAAGATTGAAGAATCTTTTGATGAATTATCTGAAAATATTACACTTAACAAACGAAGTACTGATCGCCTTGGCAGTATGAAATCTGACTTACATCGTAAAGGTTTTTTAAGCGTTCGACAGTTATTAAAAGAAGTTAATTATACTGATGATGACTTAATTTATGATGAATTTGGAAAGCCTCATTTAAAAGATGGAAAATTTATTTCGATAACACATTCCTTTACTTTTTCCGCTATTATTATTTCTGATGATAAACCTGTTGGAATCGATATTGAAAAACAACGTGATAAAATTTTAAAAATCGCCCATAAATTTACGCCTATTGAACAATATAAATCAATAGCAAATCATGATGCTTTAATTAGTAAATTAACCATTGTTTGGGGAGCTAAAGAAAGTTTATATAAAATATATGGTAAGAAAAAACTACTATTTTTAAACAACATTTATATTGATGATTTCTCTTTTGAAACCAATAAAACTTTAGGGAAAATTTTATACGAAGGTGTTACTGATGAATATAAAATCCACTTTTTAGAAACCGAAGGGTTTACGTGTGTCTATGCACAATAAAAAAATACATCCTTAAAAAAATTATCTTCTCAGAAAATGACACCTGCAAACGTTGTAACTTTGCAGTTCATTTTTATTTTTTGAAACTTATTTTATGAAAATATCAGTAGAACTTACTCTAACACCACTTCAAAATGAATTTGAAGCGCCAATTATCGACTTTATAAAAAAATTAAGAGCATCAGGATTAACAATTCTTGAAAATCCATTAAGCACCCAAGTTTATGGAGATTATGATGCTGTAATGAAATTGTTAACATCTGAAATTAAAAATTCTTTCGAATTAATAGACAGTGGAATAATTTTATTGAAAATTGTAAAATCTGACCGTAGTAAGTATGAACCAAGTTTTTAATTATCTTTTTAGCCAATACGCTACCTACGATACTTTAGATATTTGGTTAGAAATTATTGCCGTTATTTTCGGGTTTTTATCTGTTTGGTATTCCAAAAAAAATAAAATTTGGGTGTTTCCTACAGGTATGGTTAGCACCCTTATTTTTGTGTATTTACTTTTAAAATGGCAATTATTAGGTGATATGATGATTAACGCATATTACTTTATAATGAGTGTTTACGGTTGGTATATTTGGACTAGAAATGTTGACGATACAAATGTTACTCCTATTTCGAGAACAACATCAAAAGAAAAGAAAACCAGTGTTTTTATATTTATAGCAACATTGATTTTTGTGTACGCTGTATATTCTTATTTTGATAAATGGAATAGTTGGACTGCTTATGTCGATACCTTTACAACAGCAATTTTCTTTGTCGGAATGTGGCTGATGGCAAAACGAAAAATTGAAAATTGGATTTATTGGATTATTGGCGATATTATTTCTGTACCGCTTTATCTTTATAAAGGATTTACATTTACCTCTTTTCAATATTTAATATTTACCTTTATTGCCGTTAGCGGTTATTTAGCATGGAAAAAAACCTTAAACAACAAAAAAGCAATCTTGTAAAGGTTGTTTTATTTGGTCCTGAATCAACTGGAAAAACAACTCTTTCTGGGCAATTAGCTCGATATTATAATACTGTTTGGGCTCCAGAATTTGCACGTAAATATTTACAAGATAAATGGAATAATGAACGCAAAATTTGCGAACAAAAAGATATTATTCCTATTGCTGAAGGTCAAATTAAGTTAGAAAACGATTTAGCTAAAAAAGCAGATAAAGTATTAATTTGCGATACCGATTTACTAGAAACAAAAGTATATTCAGAAGAATATTACGGTGGTTTTGTTGATAGCAATTTAGACAAAGCTGCTATTGAAAATTCTTACGACATTTATTTTTTAACGTATATTGATACTCCTTGGGAAGCCGATGATTTACGTGATAAACCTGGCGAACGTTTAGAAATGTTTAAAGCTTTTGAAAATACATTGATAAAATACAAGCGTCCGTATGTTTTATTAAAAGGAGATAAAGAAACTCGTCTTAAAAAAGCTGTTGAAATAATTGATATACTACTTTCTAAAAAGGAAAATTTGTATTCTTTTTCTAAAACATTAAGTCAGGATGATATTCAATCAATGCTTAAAAACATTAATGTAAACGACTACACGCTATAAAATGAATATACCAGAACTTATTAAAGAATTAAATTTTAAAGCAACAAGAAGTTCTGGTGCTGGCGGACAACGTGTAAATAAAGTATCTTCTAAAATTGAATTGACTTTTGATGTCTCTAAATCTAATGAATTATCAGAAAATCAAAAAGAAATACTTTTAAAAAAATTAGCTTCTCGATTAACCAAAGAACAAGTTTTAATTCTTTTTTCTGATGAAACTCGGTCGCAACACAGAAATAAAGAATTAGCTATTAAGCGTTTTTTATTTATCATTAAAGAAGGTTTAAAAAGACCAAAAATTAGACGTATAACCAAACCAAGTAGAAATTCTGTACTTAAAAAATCGGTAAACAAAAAGCGTCAAGCTTTAAAAAAATCACTTCGAAAAAAACCTAATTTAGATTAATCTTATCTAGATTAAAAAATCTAGATAAATAGACTACATCTAACTTCTTAATGTTACTAATTTATCAATTAAACGTTGTAAAATTCTTAATTCTTTAATCGGTATTCTAAAAATGTATCATACATTTGCGCCGTTCTCGTAAAGGGGTGCCAAATATCGGCTGAGATCACACCCAATGAACCTAGAACAGGTAATGCTGTTTAGGGAAATACACTGTTATTGCAAAGTAATTTATAAATAGTTAAAACTGTTTATAAATTAATGAAGTTTTTTCTTTATTAAAGCACTTTGTAATTCTAAAAATTTTATTCAAAAAAACAAAGAATAATTACCTCTTTTTATTCGATTTTATTTAAAAAATGAAAACGATTTCTTTTATTAAACAAGTGAAGATAGTAGCTTTTTTAATGGTATTATTTGCAACCTTAAATGCAAATGCACAAAATTTTATTTTATCTGGTAACGTAGTTAATAATAATCAAGAACCTTTAGTAGGTGCTACTATTACGATTAAAGAATTAAAAAAAGGTACTGCTTCTGATTTTGAAGGTAATTTTAAACTTCAATTATCAAAAGGAACTTATACAATTGAAGCTTCTTATGTTGGATTTAATAAAGTAGTTCAAAATATTGAAGTATCAGAAAACAAAACTATTACTTTTCAATTATCTGGTGATAAAAATGTATTAGATGAAGTTTTAGTTGATGCTATTCGTGTAAAATCGGATGCTCCTATTGCGCATTCTAATTTATCAAAAAAACAAATTGAAAAACGTAATTTAGGACAAGATATTCCTGTTTTATTAAATTACGTACCTAACGTTGTTTCATCTTCGGATGCTGGAGCTGGAGTTGGATATACTTACATGAGCGTTCGTGGTTCGGATGCAACAAGAGTTAACGTTACCATAAACGGTATTCCTTATAACGATGCCGAAAGTCAAGGTACATTTTGGGTTAACTTAGGTGATTTTGCTTCATCAACTCAAAGTTTACAATTACAACGTGGTGTTGGAACTTCAACAAACGGTGCTGGTGCATTTGGTGCAAGTTTAAATATTTTAACTGATGCAACTGCTGAAGAAGCTGGTGGAGAAATTTCAAACTCTTTTGGTTCATTCGGAACAAGAAAACATACCGTAAAATTTACTACTGGAAAAGTTAATGAGCATTTTGAATTTGCTGGTCGTTTATCTAATATTTATTCTGATGGATATGTTGATAGAGCTTCTACTGATTTAAAATCGTACTTTTTACAAGGAAGTTATACTGATGAAAATACTTTAATTAAAGCTGTTGCTTTTGGTGGACAAGAAGAAACTTACCAAGCTTGGTACGGTTTATCTGCTGATGAATTAAAAGAAAATCGTCGTCAAAATCCTTATACTTACGATAACGAAGTTGATAACTACAACCAAAATCATTATCAATTACATTGGAACGAAAAATTAAATAAAAACTGGGCAACTAATGTTAGTTTAAACTACACAAAAGGAGAAGGTTATTTTGAACAATTTAAAGGAGAAAGTGATGTTTCTAAATACAATGGAATTGTAAAAGCTACAGCAACAGATTGGTATGGTACTCCTGCAACCGATGTTATTGTTCGTCGTTGGTTAGACAATGATTTTTATGTTGCTAACGTTAATGCTACTTATAAAAATGATGGTTTAGAAATTATTACAGGAGGTTCTTATAGTCATTATGAAAATGATCATTTTGGAGAAGTCATTTGGTCTAAAGAATTTGCCGATGATGCAAATATTAGAGACCGTTATTACGAAGGAAAATCAACTAAAAATGATTTTAATATTTTCTCTAAAACAACTGTTAATATTTCTGATGATTTAAAAGCATTTGTTGATGTACAAGGAAGATTTGTTACTTATAAAACAAACGGTTTAACATCTAAAAGAAAACCTTTAAATGTTGATAAAACTTTTAATTTCTTTAATCCGAAATTAGGTTTAACTTATAAGTTAAATAATGAAAATAGCTTTTACGCTTCATATGCAAGAGCTAATAGAGAGCCAAATAGAGGTGATTTTAAAGGTGGTGTAGATACTCACGAAAGCTTAAATGATTACGAATTAGGATGGCGTTTAAATAACAAAACTGTTAAATTAAACACCAATATTTATTTTATGGATTATAAAAATCAGTTAGTTTTAACTGGTGAAATTGATGATACTGGTGATGCTTTACGTAATGCTAGCGGTAATAGTTATAGATTAGGTTTAGAAATGGATGCTGATATTCGTGTAAATGATAAATTTTCTATTCGTCAAAATGTTTCGGTAAGTCAAAATAAAAATGTAGACTTTTTTATAAATAGAGATGATAACTTACAAGACTTAGGAAATACAACAATTGCAAATTCACCAAATATTGTGGCTGGTAATGCATTTGTATATCAACCATTTGAAAACTTTCAAGTTGCATTTTTATCTAAATTTGTTGGTGAACAGTATTTAAGTAATACAGATACTGAAGCATCTAAATTAGATAGCTACTTTACAAGTGATTTTAATATAATGTATGAATTAAAAACAAATTCAATATTTAAATCTATTGTATTTACAGGTATAGTAAACAATGTTTTTGATAAAGAATATGTAGATAGAGGTTATATTTATTTAGATGATTGGTCTACTCCTGGAACAACAACAGAAGCGCAAGGATATTATCCACAAGCTACTATTAACTTTTTAGCTGGTGTTACTTTTAAATTTTAATAACTAATTTTCTTTTTTAGATAAATAAAAATCCCAAGTTTAAAACTTGGGATTTTTTTATTTATTAATTTTTCCTACAGCACAACTTACAAAGGATTTTGCTTTGTGCAATACTGTATTTTCACTTCCAACTTCTGGATAACCTAGTTTAGCTAATTTTTCTTTTACTAAAGGTAAAATAGCTTCGGTTGTATTTAAAGTAATTAATGATTTTTCTACATCAACCTTTACTTCTTCAACTCCTTTAATAGCTGTTAATCCGTTGATAATTGTGTTTGCACAACCACCACATTTTAAATTTTCTATATATATTTCTTGCATATTCTCGTTAATTTTTTCCGCTCCAAGCCGTATAACCTCCTAAAACATTATAAGGTTGAAAACCTTTTTTTAATAAAATTTCTGAAGCTGTTTTACTTCTACCTCCAGATTTACAATAAACATAAACTGGCTTAGATTTATCTAACTTACTTAAAGCTAAATTTTCAAAATCAGCTGATTTTACATTAATTTCTAAAGCATTTTCAATTGTACCTTTTGAACATTCTCCAGGAGTTCGTACATCTAATAGTTGAATATTTTTATTCTTTTTAAGAATAACCTCTAAATCATTAACAGAAATATTTTGAACTTCTTCAGTTTGTGATTTACATGAAGTAATAAGTGTAAAAATTAATACGATAAATAAAAAGCTCTTTTTCATTATTTAATTATTTTAAAGTTGATGGACAAACTGCTACAGTTTTAGCAATTGTTGTTTTTCTTATTGCTGCAAAACCTCCTGCAACATCTATTACGTTATGATATCCTCTAGCCTTTAATATTGATGAAGCAATTACCGAGCGATATCCTCCTCCACAATACAGATAAAAATCTTCTGTTTTTGGAAATTCATCAATATGATCATTTAAAAAATCTAAAGGTGTACTTGGCACATCAATAACATGTTCTTTGCTATATTCTCCTGGTTTACGTACATCAAAAACTTTTGCTTTCTGTTTTATTACATCTTCTAAATCATCCGCAGTAACAGATTCTAAAGTATCAATTTCTTTACCTGATGTTTTCCAAGTATCAAAACCTCCTTCTAAATACCCTAAAACATTATCAAAACCAACACGAGATAAACGTGTAATAGCAGTTTCTTCTTCGCCAATAGGTGTTATTAATAAAATTGGTTGAGTTACATCTTTAATTAAAGTACCTACCCAAGGAGCAAATGTACCTCCTAAACCAATAAAAATTGATTGTGGTATGAATCCTTTTACAAAGTCTAATTGATGACGGACATCTAAAATTATAGCTCCTGTATCATTTGCTGTTTTTTCAAAATCAGCTATTGATAAACTTATTGCTCCATTTTTGATAACATCATCTATAGATTTATAGCCTTCCTTATTCATTTTTACATTTAAAGGAAAATAAGCTGGCGGAGGCAATAACCCATCAGTTACTTCTTTTATAAATTCTTTTTTTGTCATATCCAAGCGCAATGCATAGTTAGTTTTTTTTTGATCGCCAATAGACCCAATAGTTTCTTTACTTAGATTTTTTCCACAAGCAGATCCTGCTCCATGTGCTGGATAAACTATTACATCATCCTCTAAGGTCATAATTTTAGTACGTAAACTATCGTATAAAAAGCCTGCTAAATCATCTTGAGTAAGATTTCCTTTTTGTGCTAAATCGGGTCTTCCAACATCCCCTAAAAATAAGGTATCTCCACTAAAAATAGCATGATTTTTTCCATTTTTATCTTTTAATAAATAAGAAGTGCTTTCCATAGTATGCCCTGGCGTGTGCAATGCTGTAATAGTAACATTTCCGACTTTAAAAACCTCACCATCTGTAGCTATATGAGATTTATAATTTGTTTGAGCAGTAGGTCCATAGACAATAGTTGCACCTATTTTTTCGGCTAAAGTTACATGTCCGCTTACAAAATCTGCATGAAAATGAGTTTCGAAAATATACTTAATATTTCCGTTATCTTTTTTTGCCTTTTGAATATATGATTCCACTTCACGTAATGGATCAATAATTGCTACTTCTCCTTCACTTTCAATATAATAAGCACCTTGTGCCAAACAACCTGTATAAATTTGTGTTATATTCATAATGTTAATTATTTATACGCTTGATGTATATATTGTGCGTATTTTTTTTGGTTTTCGTTATTTCCTGTTTGAAAAAAATGTACTGCACCATTGGCACGCATAAAAAAATGTTCTAAACCAACTTCTTCTAATATACCTCCTCTAAAAAAATCATCTCTTACAGGTCCTTTTACTCCAGCAAAATAAAAGGAAATATTTCGTTTATGATAATAGCGAATACGTTCTTTTAACATTTCAATTCCTGTACTATCAACTCGATTAATACTTTCGGCATCTAATATAATTAGTTTTAATGAAATTCCTTTTTCTTCGGTCATATCGTCTAATTTTTCACGGAAATAATTACAATTTGCATAAAATAACTGTGCATCAAAACGAAATATTAATATTTCTGGATCTATAATTACTTCTTCAAATCTATTTTTATTTCGATAAAAATCAGAATTTGGTACTCTTCCTAATTGTGCTACGTAAGGTCTGGATGTTCTATAAATCAATACAACTAAAGATAAAAGAACACCTGTTAATATTCCTGGTTCTATTCCTAAAAATATGGTCGAAAAAAAGGTTGCTATTAATAGCCAAAAATCTAAATGATTAGCCTTCCAAAGTCTTTTTGCTTCTTTTATATCGATTAAATTAAATACCGCTACAATAATAATTGCAGCTAATATTGTTTTTGGTAAATAATAAAATACAGGTGTAAAAAAAAGTAACGTAAGTATTACTATTAATGCTGATACAATTGCAGAAACTCCTGTTTTACCTCCTGCTTCTTCGTTTATTGCTGAACGAGAAAAACTTGATGTAGTTGGATATGATTGAAATAATGAACCAACAATATTACTTAATCCTAAGGCTACTAATTCTTGATTTGCACTTATTCTATATTCATCTTGTTTTGCTTCAAGAGTTTTTCCTATTGATATAATCTCTAAATATCCAACCATTACTAATGTTGCTGCAATAGGAAATAATTGTTTTATTAAAACAATATCTATAATAGGAATATTGAATTTAGGTAAACCTGAAGGAATATCTTTTACTATCGCAACATCGGTAAGAAAGTTTTCAAAAAAGCGAAGCACTATAATTCCTAATACTACAACAATTAAAGCATTTGGTATTTTTTTATTTATCTTTCTAAAAAGAACAATTATAATACAAGCTAAAATTCCTATTATAGAAGTATTAATATTAAGATAAGAAATTTTTAAAAAAATATCTTCTAATAAAATGTGTACTTGATCGCTTTGTAAAAAATCTACACCAAGCAAATTTCTAAATTGATTTAAGCCAATAATCATCGCTACCGCGGATGTAAAACCTATAATTACAGGTCTTGATAAAAAATTAACGACAAATCCTAAACGAAAAAGCCCCATTAAAAGTTGCATACTACCAACCATCAATGCTAATAAAATTGCGATAGCAATATAATTTTCAGAACCTATTAAAGCTAATGTAGAAATACCAGTTGCAACAATTAACGAATCCATTGCCACAGGACCAATTGCTACTTGACGAGAAGTTCCGAAAATTACATATATTAATTGAGGTACTAAAGCGGCATATAATCCATAAATAGGTGGCAATCCTGCAATTAATGCATAGGCAATTCCTTGAGGAATTAGCACGGTTGCTACGGTTATCCCAGCTAGAATATCAGCTTTTAATGCTGTTTTTTTGTAGTTGGGTAACCACGCTAATATGGGTATGAGTTTCTTTAGTAATTTCATTTTAAAAAGCCCGCCTTGTGTTGTTTCTCTTATTCTTCCTAAATGTTTATATGCTAAATCTGTAACCTCTCTTCCTCTTGGTGTACGCATTATGAAACCTTGTTGTATTAAAAAAGGCTCATATACTTCTTCAATAGTTTCGGTGTTTTCGCTAACAGCTGTTGCAATTGTACTAAGTCCTACTGGTCCTCCTTTGAATTTATCAATAATAGTTGCTAAAATTTTATTATCCATTTCATCCAAACCATTGGCATCGACATGTAAAGCTTTTAATGCAAAAACAGCAATTTCAATAGTAATACTTCCGTTACCTTTTATTTGAGCAAAATCTCTAACTCTTCGTAATAAGGCATTTGCAATACGAGGTGTTCCTCTACTTCTACCTGCTATTTCAATTGCCGCTTCCATAGAAATTGGCACTCCTAAAATATAAGCACTTCTTTCAATAATGGTAGTTAATAATTCTGTTGAATAATATTGTAATCGACTACTGATACCAAAACGAGCTCTCATCGGAGCAGTTAATAATCCTGAACGAGTTGTTGCACCAACTAAAGTAAATGGTTCTAAATGGATTTGAACAGTACGTGCATTTGGTCCTGACTCAATCATTATATCGATTTTATAGTCTTCCATTGCTGAGTATAAATATTCTTCAACAATTGGACTTAATCGATGGATTTCATCAATAAATAATACATCACGTTCATCAAGATTTGTTAATAATCCTGCTAAATCTCCTGGTTTATCTAAAACAGGACCTGATGTTACTTTTATTCCTACATCTAATTCATTGGCTAAAATATGAGCCAAGGTGGTTTTTCCTAATCCTGGAGGTCCATTAAATAAGGTATGATCTAATGCTTCGTCTCGTTGATTAGCTGCTTCAACAAATATTTTTAAATTATCAATTGCTTGATCTTGACCTGCAAAATCATCAAAAGAAAGTGGACGTAATTTTTTTTCTACATCCAAATCATCATTTGATAGATTTGTGTTTTCAGGGTTTAAGTTTTCATTCATATAGTCACAAATATACTTGAAATATACTATTTGGTTTGTAATAATTGTTACGTAGTGGTATTATCAATGCTAAGATACATATAAGTAAGAAAGATATAAAACAAAAAAGCCTTCCAAAATTGGAAGGCTTTTTTTAATAATTTATATATTATGAAGGTTCTTCGCCTTCTAATAATGGAGTAGTTTGTAACACGTAATCTTGACCGTGTAAGTACTCACCATTTTCATCTGTTTTACTATAATCATAAGCCCATCTGTGAACTTCAGGAATAGCACCTGGCCAGTTTCCGTGAATGTGTTCTACTGGAGTAGTCCATTCTAAAGTATTCGATTTCCAAGGATTCATAGTTGCTTTTTGACCTCTGTACATTGAGATAAAGAAGTTTGCTAAGAATAATAACTGAGCAGCTCCTCCTAAGAATGCCATTAATGTCATAAATACGTTAATTTCAACTAAATCATCAAACATTGGAAAGTTTGAGTTTGTATAATAACGACGAGGTAAACCAGCTAATCCAACAAAGTGCATCGGGAAAAATACTCCGTAAGCAGAAATTATTGTTAACCAAAAGTGCCAGTAACCTAATGTTTTGTTCATCATTCTACCATACATTTTAGGGAACCAGTGATACACACCAGCAAACATTCCTAATAAAGCAGATACTCCCATCACTAAGTGAAAGTGAGCTACTACGAAATAAGTATCATGTACGTTAATATCTAAAGCAGAATCTCCTAAAACTAATCCTGTTAAACCTCCTGTTACGAATGTCGAAACTAATCCGATAGAAAATAACATTGCAGGATTTAATTGTAAGTTACCTTTCCAAAGCGTTGTTACATAATTAAATGCTTTTACTGCCGATGGAATTGCAATTAATACTGTTGTAAAAGTAAACACAGATCCTAAGAATGGATTCATTCCTGAGATAAACATGTGGTGCCCCCAAACAATTGTAGATAAAAATGCAATTGCCATAATAGATCCAATCATTGCACGATATCCAAAAATTGGCTTACGAGCATTTGTTGAAATTACTTCAGATGTTAATCCTAAAGCTGGTAATAAAATAATATATACTTCAGGGTGACCTAAGAACCAGAATAAGTGTTCAAATAATACTGGTGATCCTCCTTGATAATGTAATACTTCTCCAGAGATAAAAATATCTGATAAGAAAAATGATGTTCCGAAACTTCTATCAAAAATTAATAATAAAGCTGCAGATAATAATACAGGAAATGAAACAACACCAATAATCGCTGTGATAAAGAAAGCCCACATTGTTAGTGGCAATCTTGTCATTTTCATTCCTTTTGTACGTAAATTTAAAATAGTTACGATGTAGTTTAACGATCCGATTAATGAAGAAGCAACAAATATTGCCATAGACACTAACCATAAAGTCATACCTGTACCTGAACCTGGAATTGCTTGTGGCAATGCAGATAATGGAGGATAAATTGTCCATCCTGCTGATGCTGGTCCTGCTTCAACAAATAATGATATAATCATTACTACTGATGATAAGAAAAACAACCAGTATGAAACCATATTTAAGAAACCAGAAGCCATATCACGAGCTCCAATTTGTAATGGGATTAATAAGTTTGAGAAAGTACCACTTAAAGCAGCAGTTAATACAAAAAACACCATTATTGTACCATGTATTGTTACCAATGCTAAGTACATATCAGGATCCATAATTCCATCGGTTTGATGATTTCCTAAAAATGCTTCTATTATTGAAAAAGATGTTTCTGGCCATGCTATTTGTAAACGAAATAACATAGACATAAAACCTCCTATAATTCCCATAAATATACCCGTAACAAGAAATTGTTTCGAGATCATTTTATGATCTTGACTAAAGATGTATTTAGTTACAAATGTTTCTTTGTGATGATGATCTGACATAATCTATATATACTTTTAAAAAATATCTTATTTAATAACTTGCGCTAACGTTTTTTGTTCTGATAACCACTTGTCATATTCTGCTTGTTCAACAACAGTGATTTTCATTTGCATATTGTAATGAGATGCACCACAAATTTTATTACATAACAATAAATAATTAAATTCGTAAGGGTCTTCACCTTTTACTTTTCTAATTTTGTTAATTCCAGCTGTTTTTTCTATTACTTCAGAACTTAAACGCATTTCATCCGTAGTAAACTTTGGTGTAAAAGCAAATTGAGTAATCATACCTGGTACACAATTCATTTGCGCTCTAAAGTGAGGTACGTAAGCAGAGTGTAATACATCTTGTGAACGAAACTTAAATAAAACTTTTTTACCCTTTGGTAAAACCATTTCAGTAACTTTCTTATCATCTTGTGCTTTAGGATCAGACATATCAACTCCCATTGAGTTAATACCTTTAATAAAGTTTACGTTTCCTAAACCTAATTCATTATCTGCTCCTGCATAACGTGCTTGCCAGTCAAATTGTCTTGAATATACTTCAATTACAATTGGGTTTTCGTCATCACCAACATACATAATGTTATTCCAAGCCCATAAACCATATCCAATTAATATTACAATTGTTACCGCAGGGATAACAGTCCATATTAATTCTAAAGTATGACTATCAGCATAAAACAATGCCTTTTTACCTTTTTTACCTCTATACTTGTAAGTGAAAAAGAAAATTAAAAATTGCATTGCAAACTGAACAACACCGATTAACCAAAATGTAATGTTAAATAAGTTATCATCATGTTCTCCTTCTATAGAAGCCGATTCAGGTAACATAATTACATTCATGGCTACTAAACAGTAAACCATCATTGCATAGAAAAAAACTAAAAATCCTATAGCTAATTTACCTTGTGTTTCGTTGTCTTTGTCTGTAGCTATTACAGAACGAAGATTCATGATACGTGTAATTTGCCAGAAACTAACTCCTATTGCAATTGCTATGAAAATATAAAATAAAGCGAGCATATTATCTAAACTATTTGTTAATTATTAATGATTACTATCTTCTCCTCTGTGTTCGATATTATAGTAATGGTGTGTTTCACTTTCGTGTAAGAATGGATTTCCTTTTGCTAATGGATTTGCTTTTGCAAACGCACTAAATGTAGCATAAATAAATAATCCTAAGAAGAATAAAATTCCGCTTATTTCTCCAATACCAAATCCATATTGAGCACCAACTGTTCCTGGCATAATCATTACGAATAAATCTAAATAATGACCAGCTAATATTACAACTCCTCCTATTGTTACAAACCAAGGTATGCTTTTAAAATCACTATTTAATAATAAAAGTATAGGGAAAATAAAGTTCATAACTACCATTGCTAAAAATGGTACTTTATATTCATTAAAACGTAATAAATAATAAGTTGTTTCTTCAGGAATATCAGCATACCAAATTAACATAAATTGAGCAAACCATAAGTAAGTCCAAAATACAGAGAAACCAAACATATACTTTGCTAAATCATGAATATGACTATCATTTACAAATGGTAAAAGACCTTTAGCTCTTAAGTAAATTGTTACAAAAGCAATTACTGTTAATGCAGATACTAAGAAAGTTGCTAATACATACCATCCAAATAATGTAGAGAACCAGTGTGGGTCAATTCCCATAATCCAATCCCAAGACATCATAGATTCTGTTACAAGGAAAAGGAATAAGAAAACTACAGAAATATTGTAATTTCTCATGTGTAATTTTAAATCTCCATTTTCTTGTTTTATAGAACCTTTTCTAATGATAAAACGATATACATTCCAAACTGTTAAATAAAAGATACTTCTAATTAACCATCCTGGCGTATTTAAAAACCATTTTTTTCCATCGATAACAGCATCATAATTTGCGTGTTGCGTATCAAAAACTCCCTCATTCATCCAAGGAAATAAGTGATTCATGTGCATCGCTGTTGCTATTAAAAATAATAACATGATAACACTTACATAGTGTAAATTTGCTGTAATAGCTTCCATTACTCTAAATAATACAACAGACCAACCTGCTTGTGCTACTCTTTGAATTGCATAAAAAGCTAACACTAATAATGTCATTCCTAAAAAGAACATTAAAGCGACAAAAAATGCTGCCCAAGGGCGATTTTGCATTTGATGAAAAGCATGTTCTGCGTGAGCATCATGATTTTCGGCATGAGCTTCAGTAGTATCAGTATGTGCTACTGTAGCTTCAACATGTTTTTCGGTTACTTCTTCTGCATGTGCATTATCTACAGCGTGAGCAGTTATTGCTTCTTCTGAGTGTACTTCTTTTACCGCTTCAGTTTCTATTGCTGTAGTATCAGCAGTATGTGATTCGGTTCTTTTTTCTGAATGTTTTTCAACTTCAGTATGTGCTTCTTCAACATGAGGTGTTGCTACTGCATGAGTATCATCCGTAGCATGTTCATCATGATGAGCACCATGTTGTTTTTCTAAAATCGCTTTTGCCTCTGTTAACGTTTTAGGTGCCGACATAAAACTAATGGCAGTACCTAACGCTCCTAAAATCATAAGAGCAATAGCAAGTATTTTTAATTTTCCTGTAAACTGGTACATATCTTAACTATCTATTATAGAGTTATTTTAATTCGCTTCTTAATTTCTCTACATACTGTACAATTTGCCAACGCTCATTGTATTGTAATTGTCCTGCATGAGATCCCATTAAATTTTTACCATACATAATAACATGATAAATATTTCCTGGATTTAAGTCTCTTTCTTTATAGTTTGGTATACCGTTAAATTTATCTCTTTGAGATAAAACTCCATTACCATCACCTTTTTTTCCGTGACAAGTAGCACAGTAAATTCCGTATAACTCTTTACCTTTTGCTAAATTTTTTTCAGTAGTCGCTAAAGGATTTTTTAAAGTTGCTTTCGCTTTTTCATATCCTTCATTTGTATTCGGAATATCATAAGCTACAATACCTTTTCTACTTACTGTACCTGCAACAGGTAACCTGTCTACCATTTTACCATTTAAACCATCTGCACCATTCGCATCATAAGGAATAGACACATACATATCAGGCATATATTGTAGTTGTGGTGTACGTTTATCTCCACATGAAATAACACTTGTTATAACAACTAAAGCAACGATTATTTTAAAAAAACTTTTCATATCTCTTTATTAGTGCTTTTCTACTATGTTAATTTCTACAGCTCCTGTTGTTTCTAACAAAGCTTTTAACTCCTCCTCGTTTCCATTTACAGGAATTTCCATTAAAAAATGGTCATCTGTTGTTCTTGGATCTGGATTCTCTGCTTCTTTAAATGGCCATATTCTACTTCTCATATAAAAAGTAATAACCATTAAATGGGCTGCAAAAAAGACTGTTAATTCAAACATAATTGGTACAAATGCTGGCATATTAGAAAACCAACTAAAGTTTGGTTTTCCTCCAATATCTTGTGGCCAATCTTGAATCATCATATAATTAGTCATCCAAATAGCAAAGCACAAACCTGTAATTCCGTAAAAGAATGCAGTAATAGCTAAACGTGTAGGTGCTAATCCTAATGCTTTGTCTAACCCATTGAACTGGAAATGGACAAAATACTTCTTCAATGTGGTGATGTTCTCCTTTGATTTTCTTAACGGCATCCATTAAGATATCATCATCATTATAAAATGCGTGAATTACTTTACTAGTGCTCATTGTTCTTATCTCTTAATTTTTTAAAATTCTCTCCTGAAGACTTCAAGATAGTCTTAACTTCTGCTTGTGCAATTACTGGGAAAGTTCTTGCATATAATAAGAATAATACAAAGAAAAAACCAATAGTTCCTACAAAAATACCCACATCTACAAATGTTGGTTCAAAACGCCACCATGTTGATGGTAAGTGTCCTTTACTTAATACAATTGCAATAATGTCGAAACGCTCAAACCACATACCGATATTAATAATGATAGAAATAATGAAAGAAAATATAAAACTTCTTCTTAATTTCTTAATCCATAATAATTGAGGTAAAATAATATTACATATTAACAATGACCAAAATGCCCATCCATATGCTCCTGCTTCTGCTCCAAATGATAAATAAGTATAGTTTTCATAAGGTGATCCTGTATACCATGCAATAAAGAATTCTGTTGCATAAGCTACAGCTACAATACCACCTGTTAAAAGGATTACAATATTCATATATTCTACGTGTAAACGTGTAATATATGCTTCCATATTTGTAACCTTACGCATAATACCTAATAAGGTTTGTACCATTGCAAATCCTGAAAAGATTGCTCCAGCTACGAAATAAGGAGGAAATATTGTTGAATGCCATCCTGGGTTAATAGAAGTAGCAAAATCCATTGATACAATTGTATGTACTGAAAGTACTAATGGTGTAGCTAAACCTGCTAACACTAATGATACTTCTTCAAAACGTTGCCAATCTTTAGCTCTACCTGACCATCCGAAAGATAATAAAGCATATATTTTCTTTTGAAAAGGCTTTACTGCTCTATCACGAATCATTGCAAAATCTGGTAATAAACCTGTCCACCAGAAAACTAATGATACAGATAAATATGTTGAAATTGCGAATACATCCCATAATAATGGTGAGTTAAAGTTAACCCATAATGATCCGAATTGATTTGGCATTGGTAATACCCAGTATCCATTCCATGGACGTCCCATGTGAATAATAGGGAATAAACCTGCTTGGAATACAGCAAAAATTGTCATTGCTTCTGCCGAACGGTTAATTGCCATTCTCCATTTCTGACGGAATAATAATAGTACTGCCGAAATTAAAGTTCCTGCGTGACCAATACCTACCCACCATACGAAGTTGGTAATATCCCATGCCCAACCAATGTTTTTACTTAATCCCCACACACCGATACCTGTACCGACTGTGTAGAAAATACACCCAAACCCCCATAACATTGCTGCTAAGGAGATAAAAAATGCGATATACCAATTTTGATTTGCTTTACCTTCTATGGGCTTTGCAATGTCTTCAGTGATATCATGGTAACTTTTGTTACCTAACACTAAAGGTTCTCTATAAGATGATTCGTAATGAGACGACATAAATCTATATACTTATTAGTTTTGTTATTATGCTTCGTTTGTATTTCTTACTTTTACTTGATAAACTACGTTTGGTTTTGTACCAATATAGTCTAACACATGAAAAGCTCTATCATCCTCTTTTAATGCAGTAACTGCATCTTCAGGATTATTTATATCTCCAAATACCATTGACCCAGATGAACAAGCTGATGAACAAGCTGTTTCAAATTCATCTTTATGTACAGCTCTACCTTCTTTTTTAGCATTTAAGATAGTTGCTTGTGTCATTTGAATACACATAGAACATTTTTCCATAACTCCACGAGAACGAACTACTACATCTGGATTTAACACCATTTTTCCGTATTCGTTATTCAATGTTAAAGTCAAACTCGCTATTTTCTGAATAATTAAACCAGTTAAAACGACGAACTCTATAAGGACAGTTGTTTGCACAATATCTTGTACCTACACATCTGTTATAAGCCATTTGATTTTGACCTTGACGACCATGTGATGTTGCTGCTACTGGACATACTGTTTCACACGGAGCGTGATTACAGTGCTGACACATCATTGGTTGGAAAGCTACCTCTGGGTTTTCTGCAGAATTTTCTAAAGCGTCAAATAAATCACCTTTACTTAATTCTAAAACTTTTTCAGTATACTTTCTTTCAACTTCTTTGTTTGATAATCTAGGGTTTTGAGCTCTAAATTCTTCAATAGTCATTGAAGCATCATGTTGCTTATCAACTACTGTAGAAGAATAATAACGATCAATACGCAACCAGTGCATATCTCTACCTACTCTTACCTCATCTTTACCTACAACTGGCACATTGTTTTCAGCGTGACATGCTACAACACAAGCCCCACATCCTGTACAAGATGTTAAATCGATAGATAAATTAAAGTGATGCCCAACTTCACGATTATGGTCTGCCCATAAATCGATACTTTTTGCCTCAACTTCTTGGTGATCATAAGATACCATTGAAGGCTTATTCCAAGTATGTTTTGGATCTAAATTTTTATTTGATACTTGGTTTAAAGTAGCTTCTTTTAAAATATCATTACGACCAGCAAGAGTACTTTGTACTTGAGTACAAGCAAACTTATGCCATCCTGAAGTTTTTTCTATAGAAACATTATATTGAATATGGTTTCCATTTTTATAAAGAGGATACGCATTTAAACCAACTTGCATCTCTTCTTTTAAAGTTTGTGTTCTACCGTATCCTAATGCTAAACCTACAGATCCTTTTGCTTGACCTGGCTGAATCATAACTGGAACTTTTTCAACAGAAACTCCGTTTACCGTTACAGTAGCATAGTTACCATTAATAGCTCCGTTATCTTTTACAGGATTTTCAAAACCTAATTCTCTAGCATCAGCCATTGAAACGGTTAAGTAATTATCCCAAGAAGCACGTGTTATAGGGTCTGGTAATTCTTGTAACCAAGGATTGTTTGCTTGTTTACCATCACCTAATGCAGTTGATGAAAATAAGTTTAATTCAAAACCAGAAGCAGTACTTGTAGTTTTTAATAACTCAGATACTGTATTTGTTATAACTACTGCAGATTGAAAAATCTCTTCGTCTTCAGAAGTAATAACATTTGCTTTGAAAAAACCATCATGCAATGCTTGATTCCAAGATGCTCCACCTAATACATTAGTACTCCAAAACTCTTTTAAAGTATCGTAATAGTTTACAGAACTACCTGACCATTTTAATAACACATCTTGTAACTGACGTGTATTAAATAATGGAGAAATTGTTGGCTGCATTAAACTATACGTACCTTTAGTAATTGTAACATCTCCCCAGCTCTCTAAATTGTGAGGTGCTGGTAATGTATATTGTGTAGCATTAGCCGTTGCATCGTTTTGAGTCGATATTGCAACAGATAATTTTAAGTTCTTAATTCCTTCTGCTAAATCAGCAGCATTTGCTAAAGTATATAAAGGGTTTGTGTTATAAGTAACTAAACCTTTTACAACTCCTGCTTTAATATCAGCAACTAATTGAGCTACTTGAGTATCGTTACCTTGACGTGTTAAATTAACAGCTTTTGTATCGAATATCTCACTTTGTAATTTCTCGTTAATAGCAAAAGCAATTAACTGAGCATTTTTATCATTTAATCCTGTAACAACAACTCCTTTTGAACCTGCCTTTTTTAAACTAATTGCTAGTTTTTTAATTTCAGCATCAATTTGAGTTGCTTTAGAAGGAATTGACTCTCCTGTTACTTCGTTATATAAATTAACTAAAGCATATACTTGATCAGAAGGTTTCACAACTAATCTTTTATCAGCATTTGCTCCTGCTAAAGACATATTACTTTCTACCTGAACATGGTAAGACATTTTACCAGATGCAGCTTTACGACCATCAGTATATGATTTTTCATAACCTCCTTGCCAGTCACCAATAAAATCAGCACCAATAGAAGCGATTACTTCAGCTTTACTAAAATCGTAATTAGGTAAAGCGCGTGTACCATACATTGCTTCGAAAGCATCAGCAGTTGCACTTTCTGAAATAGCATCATAAACAACGTGCTTTACGTTTGGATATGCAGCAGTAAATGCTGTAATTACTTTTTCAGTTGAAGGACTTGCTAAAGTACCTGTTAATAATACTACAGGTTCATTTGCTGTTTTCAACTCATTCAAAGTTGCAACAATTTCTTTATCGGCAGTTGCCCAAGAAATTTGTTCAGCACCTTTTTTAGGTTCTTTTAAACGTAATTGATCATCGTATAATGATAAAACAGATGCTTGTGTACGTGCGTTTGTTTCTCCTGATGCCAATTTGTTAGGCATTACAAGAATCGGACGACCTTCACGTGTTTTTACTAATACGTTTGCAAAATCAAAACCATCTGCTATTGTAGTTGCGTACCAATCAGCAACACCTACAACGATATCATTTGGTTGTACTACATAAGGGATTGATTTTCTTACGGGACCCTCACAAGCTGCTAAAGAAGCTGCTGCTGTGGTAAATCCAACATATTTCAAGAAATCTCTACGTGAGGTTGATGAAGTTTCTAACGTTTCTTTATCACCTAAAAATTCATCTGTAGGAATATCTTGTACAAACTCATTATTACGTAGCGTTTCAACAACAGAACTACCTTTTAGTTCTTCAACACTTTGCCAGTATTTTTTGTTTGAAGCCATTTATATATGTGTTTTTCTACTTTCTAATTGATTAATAGTGGCACTTACCACACTCTTTTCCACCTAACTGTGCTATTGAAACTTGATCAACTCCATACTTTGCTGCTAATTGCTTATGAATTTTAGCATAGTATTCATTTCCTTTCAAGTCTACTTTAGTCTCTTTATGACAATCGATACACCAACCCATTGTTAATGGAGAGTACTGATATACCTCTTCCATTTCTTCAACTGGTCCGTGACATTTTTGACATTTTACACCTGCAACAGTTACGTGCTGTGAGTGATTAAAGTATGCAAAATCTGGTAAATTATGAACTCTAACCCATTTAACAGGCTTAGTGTTACCAGTATATTCTAAATTTTCAGCATCCCATCCGGCAGCATCATATATCTTAGCTATTTCTTTATCTAAATCAGATTTAGTTAAAGTATGATCATCCATAACCACTTTAGTATCATCTGCTACTTCTGAAATATTCTTATGACAGTTCATACAAACACTTACTGAAGGAATACCTGAAGTTTTACTATGTTTTGCTGAAGAGTGACAATATTGACAATCTATCTTATTATCACCTGCGTGAATTTTATGCGAAAAAGCAATTGGTTGAATTGGCTGATAACCTTCATCAACACCTACTTGAAATAATGTTCCGAATAAAACATAAATCCCAATTAAAGCTCCAAAAATCACAGCTAACACATGTAAAAATGTATTCTTTTTAATACCTTCCCATAACTCAGCTGTTTGACCTGCTAAACCTGGTGTTTTAGGTGCTCCTTTTAACTCACTAATTGTTTTTAATAAACTAGCAATAATTAAAAAAGCAACAATAATCGCTGCTGCTAAAATATACAACAACCATCCTGGAGCATCTCCTTTTTCAGTTGAACCAGCTGCAGCAACTTCAGTTGCACCTGCCTTCTTAATCTCACCAACAGTTGTGTAATAAAGAATATCATCAATATTTTTATCTGTTAACTGAGGAAAAGCAGTCATATTAGATTGCTTATATTCTTCAAAAATTTCAATTGCATCTTTATCTCCAGAAGCTCTTAACGCTGCGTTGTCTTTAATCCAAGACTTTAACCAATCGTTTTCTCTTCTGCTTTCTACTCCTCCTAGTTTAGGACCAACAAGTTTTTTATCTAACTTGTGACAAGAAGCACATAAAGACTTAAATAATTTTTTCCCTTCTTTTTGACGGGCTTCATCAACATCTTGTGAAAACGCTGAAAAACTCACGAATAAAACTAAAAAGAAAGCTAAACTCTTTACGAGTGTCTGGGTTAATCTGTTGTGATGTTTCACACTTTTCATACTGTTAAATATAAGTTTTAATAGATTTTTATCTATAAGACTATTATAAAAATAGCACATAGAAGGTTACGCAAAAGTACTACTTATCTCTAAATTGTGAAAAGTTAAGAGATTGCTAATTTATAATTTATATTTGTTCTAAATAACTTAAGTAGACAATCTATTAAATTGTAAGTCATTACTTTTGTATAAAGTTTTAATCAAATGAAAAAAAGAGGTATTATACTAACTTTAACGTTATCTCTTACAATAGGTGTATTTAGTACAAAAGCACAAGAGAAACACAATAAAAATAAAGACATAGCTTCTCTTATTGTTAAGAAAAGAGAATATAATAAACGAAATGGAACTGGTTACAGAATCCAATTATATAATGGTTTAGAAACGAAAGCTAAGAGTTTACGAAACAGATTTCAGATTGAATATCCGGGTGTTTATACAAAAATCACCTACGATCAACCTGATTGGAAAGCACAAGTTGGTGACTACAGGACAAAATTACAAGCAGATAAAGCTTTAAATAAAATAAGAGAAAAATTTAATGGTTCTATTGTTATTCCACTATAAATAAAAATCAGAATAATAGGTAAACAAAAAAATCAGTGCTAAATTTAGCACTGATTTTTTTGTTATATGTAGTATAATTATTCTTTAAAATAATTTATGACTCCTCAGAATTATCTATAATATCGATATTTTTAGCTCGTTTTTTCCAATTCATTCTTGCTAGTTTTTGTAAATCGGCAACATTATCGCTCTCATCCATAATTTCAAAACCTAAAAGGGTTTCAATTACATCTTCTTGAGTTACTAAACCACTTACAGAACCATATTCATCAACAATTAACGCTAAATGCTCGCGTTGTGCTACTAATTTTTTAAATAAATCAGGAATTGATAACGTTCTTTCTGCAATTAGAATAGTTCTTTTGATTGATTTTAAAGGTTCGTTTCCTTTTTTCTCAACCAAAGCAAGTAATAATTTATTTTTTAAAACATAACCAGTTATAGTATCCGAATTATCAGAAAAAACAGGAATTCTTGAAAAGTTTAGTAAGTTATTTTTATCAAAAAAGGATTGAATTGTTTGATTTTCATCAGCTGATATAAGAACTGTACGAGGCGTCATAATATCTTTTGCTTGAACATCTTTAAAATTCAACATATTTCGGATAACATTACTTTCATCTTCATGAAAAACACCTTCTTGTTCTGCAATATCTGTCATCGCCGAAAAATCTTCCCTACTTAAAACACTTTCCCCATGTCCTCCTTTTCCTCCAATTAACTTAGTAGTCAATTGTAAGATCCATAAAACACCTGTCCATTTTAATGGAAAAATCATTACTTTTAATGCCTTTGTTGTAAAACCAGCTAATTGTTTCCAATAGGTAGCTCCAATTGTTTTTGGAATAATTTCTGATGCCACTAAAATTAAAATAGTCATAACTGCAGAAACGATAAAAACACCATAACCATCATCATTAAATATCTTTTTAGCTTCAGTACCTACTAAAATTGCACCAACAGTATGAGCAAGGGTATTTAATGTAAGAATAGCAATTAAAGGTTTATCAACATCTTTTTTTAAGATTTCTAATCCTGTTGCAAAAGCTTCGCCTTCGTTCTTTTTCACATTGATAAAAGTAGCGGTTACACTTAGTAAAACTGCCTCTAAAATAGAACATATAAAAGAAAAAAAGATAGAAACTGTAGCGTAAATAATTAATAGTGTCATTTAATTTTGTTTAATTTTTAGCTAAAATACGTAAAAAAGAAAACCTCAAACATTACTGTTTGAGGTTTTATTATAATTATAAAGTTTTTATTTAGAAACCATAACTTAAACCAGCTAACCAGTACGATTGTACTTTTCCTGGTGTTGCTTCTAAAGAAGGATAATTTGTTAAAGCAGAATTAAAAGCTTCTTGTTTATTAGCTCTTAAACCAGATTCAACTCCTACTCCAATACCTTTCCAGATATTAAATCCGATAGAATTTATCCAAGTTGCGTTAGATAAATCTGCTGATTTATAGCTTTGGAAAGTAGATAAATTAGATCTGAATTTAAAGTTACCTATTTTCTTGTTGTATTCAGCAACAATTTTAGCACCTAAAGAAGAATCAAAGTTTGATCCTGATTTACTAAATACATAATTGTAGTTTAATGGGTGTGCAACTACTACTAATTCTGGAATAGGAATCCAAGTAAGTCCAAGTCCAAAATCTAAATAACCTGCGTCATTAAAATTCTTAATTAAAGAAGTTCTGTATTCAACTAAAGTTGAAGCAGCTAATGTTTTAGTTAATTTATAACCAAATAAAGAAGTTACTGTAAAAACATCAGTAGTTCCGTTAAATTCAGTATCGTCATTAGGGTTATTTTTATCATCTAATTTAACCCAACCTAAATTAATATTTCCTGAATTTCTCCAAAAATATTTTTCTCTATCTAAATTAGCAAAACCGTTTACAGTAATACCTACATTTCCAGCAGATGAATTAGGAACAGTATTAGAATACCAGTTGTCGAAAGCTGAGAAATTAGCTCCAATTGTACCAAATGCACCATATTTCCATCCTGGAAAAGCATCAATTTTAGATTGTAAAGCATTAGCTTCACCTTGTAATTTACTTATTTCACCTTTTTTAGTTGCAAGATCTTTTTTTAGTTCTTCTGCTGTTTGTGCTTGTAAAGAAACAATAGAACAAACAAATGCTAATGTTAAAATTATTTTTTTCATTATATTAATTTTTTCAAATTTTTAAGAGCGCAAAACTACGCATTTTATTAGACAACCTTCTTTTATAAAAGTCACTAATTTTTAACATTTATTTTTTAAATAAAGGCACTGTAGAACAAGCTTCACCAAACATAATGCTTTTACAAATTGGCTGAATTTTGCTTACTAACAGTGTATAAGCACTTTGTGGAATTGGTTTATCAGAACAACCTTTTATTATTAATCTTTTGTCTTGATATAAAGTTGTATCTAAATTTGTGATAATATCATTAAAAATTACAGTTTCTAGTAATTCTAAATCACCAACTACTATTTTTTGAGCAAATTCGGTTAACTTAGTTGTTAATAAAAGATATGCCCAAGAAGGAATTACCGCATCAACAGAACAACTTAAAGCAACAAATGTGTCTTTATATTGCGACCAATTATGATTTTTCACTTGTTCTCTAAAATCTTTCTCACGAAGAATTAATTCTTCATACAACCAATCTTTAATATCAAAAACAATACGATTTCCTTGAGGATAAAAATCTTCAAGATCAATTGTTATTAATTTACTGCCTGCAACTCTATTTATTATTTCTTCTGCCATTTTTATAGCATTCCAAGTTCTAACTTCGCCTCTTCACTCATCATTTCATTTGTCCAAGTAGGATCAAAAGTAATTTCAACCTCACAGTTATTAATTTCTTCTAATGATTTCACCTTGTTTTCAATATCAACAGGCAAACTTTCCGCTACTGGGCAATTTGGCGATGTTAAAGTCATTAAAATTTTAGCATCCTTTTCTTCAGAAACGAATACATCATAAATTAATCCTAACTCATATATATCTACTGGAATTTCAGGATCATAAATTGTTTTTAAAACACCTACTATTTTATCTCCTAAATCGTCTAATTCTTTATCTGTCATCTTTTCTACTTCTTTATGTTGTTAATTTAGATTGTTGCGCAATCGCATACATTTTAATTTGCTTAATCATAGAAACTAAACCATTAGCACGCGTTGGGCTTAAATGTTCTTTTAAACCAATTTCATCGATAAAATCAGTTTTAGCTTCTAAAATTGCTGCGGGCGTTTGATTAGAATATACTCTTAATAATAACGCTACAATTCCTTTAGTTAAAATAGCATCGCTATCGGCAGTAAATAGAATTGTGTTGTTATCTAACTCAGAATATAACCAAACTTTTGATTGGCATCCTTTAATTAAATTTTCATCTAACTTAAAGGTATCCTTTATCATAGGTAATGATTTTCCTAAGTCAATTATATACTCGTAACGCTCCATCCAGTCATCAAACATAGAAAACTCGTCAATAATTTCTTCTTGTATTTCTTTGATAGTCATTTTTTAAAACTATTTTTGCACTGTCTAAAGACACTTTATTAAAAGTGCAAAATTACAGTAAAAAAACAAGAAATGAGCAAATTATTAGCAGTTGGTACCGTAGCTTTTGATGCTATTGAAACACCTTTTGGTAAAACAGATAAAATATTAGGAGGTTCGGGAACTTATGTAGGTTTGGCGGCTTCTCATTTTGGAGTTAAAACCGGAGTAGTTTCTGTAGTTGGAGGAGATTTCCCTCAATCATATTTAGATATGATGAACAACAAAGATATTAATACCGATGGTATTGAAGTTGTTAAAGAAGGAAAAACATTCTTCTGGAGTGGTAAATATCATAATGATATGAATTCTCGTGATACTTTAATTACTGAATTAAATGTTTTAGAACATTTTACACCAGTAGTACCTGAAAATTTTAAAGATGCAGGTATTGTAATGTTAGGTAATTTACACCCATTAACACAAGCATCTGTTTTAGATCAAATGACTGAAAAGCCAAAATTAATAGTACTTGATACTATGAACTTTTGGATGGATATCGCATTAACAGAATTACATACCGTTTTAAAACGTGTAGATGTGATTACTATTAATGATGAAGAAGCTCGTCAGTTAAGTGGAGAATATTCGTTAGTGAATGCTGCGAAGAAAATTCAGTGAAATGGGACCTAAATATGTTATCATTAAAAAAGGAGAACACGGAGCTTTATTATTTAGTGAAGGAAAAATGTTCTTTGCGCCAGCATTACCATTAGCAGAAGTATTTGATCCTACAGGAGCAGGTGATACATTTGCAGGAGGTTTTTGTGGATATTTAGCAAAAACTGAAGATATTTCGTTTGATAATATGAAAAACGGAATTATTTACGGATCTAATTTAGCTTCCTTTTGTGTTGAAAAGTTTGGAACACAACGAATGGAAGAGCTTACAAAAGAAGAAGTGCTAACACGCTTGCAGGCTTTTAAAGAGTTAACACAATTTGACATAGAATTATCATAATTTAAAAATCCGCGCTTTTTGCTGCGGATTTTTAAATAACAAGAATAACAACAACACACAACATCCTTTAAATATTTTTTCAAATGAGTGACGCTATTAAACATGAATGCGGTATTGCAATGGTTAGATTATTAAAACCATTACAATATTATAAAGATAAATACGGAACTGCACTTTATGGTGTAAATAAGATGTATTTATTAATGGAAAAACAGCACAATCGCGGACAAGATGGTGCAGGTTTAGCAAGTATCAAATTCGATGTAACACCAGGAACAAGATATATTAGTCGAATTCGTTCGAATCAAGCACAACCTATTAAAGATATTTTTGGAAAAATAAACAACAGAATTAATGGTGTTTTTCAAGAAAATCCTGATAAAACAGATGATACTGAATGGCAAAAAGATAATGTTCCTTATTTAGGAAACTTATTTTTAGGACACCTTCGTTATGGTACTTTTGGAGGAAACTCAATCGAAAATGTACACCCTTTTTTACGTCAACGTAACTGGAGACATCAAAGTTTAATTGTAGCTGGTAACTTTAACACTGACCAACTCAAAACAACTTTTAAATGATTTAATTGATTTAGGACAACATCCAAAAGAATCAACCGATACTGTTACAGTAATGGAAAAAATCGGTCATTTTTTAGAAGATGAAGTTTCTGATTTATACGCTAAAGCGAAAAAAGAAGGTTTTAGTAAAAAAGATGCCTCTCCTTATATTGAGGAAAATTTAGATATCCAACGAATTTTACAGCGTTCAGCAAAAAACTGGGATGGTGGTTATGCAATGGCTGGATTATTAGGACATGGTGATGCATTTGTATTAAGAGATCCTTCAGCTATTCGTCCTGCATTTTATTATCAAGATGATGAAATTGTTGTTGTAGCTTCAGAACGTCCTGCAATTCAAACGGTATTTAATGTTCCTATTGATAAAATTAAAGAAATTGATAGAGGTCATGCTTTAATTATCAAGAAAAATGGGAAAACTTCTATGTCTCCTATTTTAGAACAACGTACTAAAAAGTCTTGTTCTTTTGAAAGAATTTATTTCTCTAGAGGAAACGATGCTGATATTTATACAGAACGTAAAAACTTAGGAAAATATGTATTCCCTAATGTTTTAAAATCAATTGATAACGATATTGAAAATGCTGTTTTCTCTTACATTCCTAACACTGCAGAAACTTCATTTTTTGGAATGATGGAAGCTGCTGAAGATGTATTAAATCAGCAAAAAACAACTGCTATTTTAGCTGGTGGAACAAAATTATCTAAAGAAAAGGTAATCGAAATTTTATCAAAAAGACCTCGTTTTGAAAAAATAGCTATTAAAGATGCTAAATTAAGAACCTTTATTACTGATGATAGTAGTAGAGATGATTTAGTAGCACACGTATATGATGTTACTTATAGTGTTGTAAAACCAACCGATAACTTAGTAATTATTGATGATAGTATTGTTCGTGGTACAACCTTGAAGAAAAGTATTATCAAAATATTAGACAGATTAAACCCAAAGAAAATTGTTGTAGTTTCTTCTGCTCCTCAAATTCGTTACCCTGATTGTTATGGTATTGACATGGCAAAAATCAATGATTTTATCGCCTTTAAAGCCGCTTTAGCATTATTAAAACAAACTAATCAATATGATATTATTGATACAGTATATGCTAAATGTAAAAAGCAAGAAACTAGCGAAGATAAAGATGTTGTAAATTTTGTAAAAGAAGTATATGCTCCTTTTACTGATGAAGAGATTTCTGGTAAAATTGCAGAGTTATTAAAAACATCTGATATTAAAACAGATGTTGAAGTAATTTTTCAGAATGTAGCTAATTTACATAAAGCTTGTCCTGATAATTTAGGTGATTGGTATTTTACAGGTGATTATCCAACAGATGGAGGTAACCGAGTAGTTAATCAAGCTTTCATAAACTTTTATGAAGGTAATGATGAAAGAGCTTACTAAGAGAAATTTTAAAAGCTAAAAACGGTTATAAACAAATATTAATTTATAGTATATATCCAAAAATCATACAAAAGTATTTTAATAAAAAGAGCTCGATAGTATATCGAGCTCTTTTTTTGTGTTAAAAAACATCTTTATAGCCTGTTTTAAATTCATTTAAAAACGTTTTATCGCTGAAAAATCGAATCTGTCAAGCTGAATTTATTTCAGTTTCACATCCTGATTAGCCATATTTCTTCACCTTATGCGATTCTGAAATAAATTCAGAATGACGATAATTTGGTTTTTATTTAATTTTTAAACAGGCTCTAAATTTATATCATTCTAAAACAATAAAAAACTCGAGCAGTAATGCTCGAGTTTTTTTATTTTATATAAAATATCTAATTAATTATTGATAATCCAAGAGACATAATACAATTGCCCTATTTGACCAGATCCTGGTGCAACAAAGTATTCTTTACCAAATAAATTTGTTCCTCCAATTTTAAATTTAGACTTCATCGAAGGTATACGATAATTTAACTGAGCATCAACTACAGTTCTTGCATCCACATTTCCTTTAATAAATTGTGATATCCACTTATATTTGTCTTGCCATCTAGCGTTAATATTAAAACCAATATTTCTGAAAATTTTATTATTTCCAAATTCAACTTTTACAGTATGTTTTGGTGTGTTAAAATTTGGTTCAAAAAATCCTAAATCTTTATCTACAATTTCATAATCTATAAAATCATAACTGAACCCAAAATTAAAAGATTTTAGTAACTTAGTCTTTAAACCAATACCAAAGCCATAAGATGTAACTTCTGATTTACTATTGGTTACAATATTAAACTCTTGTGCTAGAAGATCACCATCATCATCAACACTATAAAGTGAAGTATATGCTAATTCATCAAGAACCAATACTCCGTCAACAATTTCACCTGCTTGTATAGCTGGATCTGCTAATTCTGCTGTTGTTAATTTTCTATTACCAAAAGGATAAACTAAGCCTAATTTAGGGGTTATAATATCTTGTATAAATACAAAATCTTTATGTTTACTATAAAAACCATTAATATCTATATTAATATTATTAGTTTTTGTAACACCAAAAAAACTTCGATACCCTAACTCAAATGTTTTTACTTCTTCAGGTCTAACTTCTGTATATACTGATTTTACAAAATCTTTACCTGTGTAATCATCTTCAGGATATACAGATCTGGTTAGTAATGAATTATTAATTATATCTTCACCTGAAATAACTCCATCTAAATTATCATATTTTACACCGTGTAATTCATTATAATTTTTACCGATAGAAATTCTAGTTAAGTTATCTTTTGAAGTCCCTAAGTTAATTTTTCGCCCTAGTTGATTTCTCAAATATTGTTCTTGTATTGTTGGGTTTCTAAAACCTGTTTGATAAGAAGCTCTTAAAAAATGATTTCTATCTTCACCTAAAGCATAATTTACAGCATAACGAGGTGAATAATTTCCATCAAAATTTTGAGATTTATCATAACGTAAAGATCCTATTAATTTTAATCTATTATTAAGGAACTTTTTTTGAACTTGAGTATAAAAACCGTATTCGCTTATATTAATAGCTTTTGTAGCATCATTAAAAATTGTTCCTTTAGAGTTTGGATTGTACTGCCTAAATGATCCTCCAGCCTGAACATCTCCCCAATTGTTTAATAAATTACTAAAATTATAATTCCCTTCAACACGTGAGTAAGTACTCTTATCGTATATTTTACTACCACCTTCGGTAATTAATGTTTCTTTAACTCTTTTTAACTCTTTATCAAATTCAGATGTACCAGGCTGTAATGTATATGAATCAGCATAGGCTCTAGCTTTTTTCATAACATCTAAATTAGTTCTGAAATTACTTAAATCAGCACCACTATCATACATTTCTATTAAATAATCTTCCCCCCAATACTCTCCAGATAAAGAAGTCATTATCGTACCTGTTCTATTTAAATTAAACGAATTTCCTGCATCGTTTACAGTATGATACGTTCTTAAGTAAAAATGGTTTCCTTTTACTTCAAATTTTGATTGATTAACATAAGCATCTTCTTGAGTATACCTTGAACTACCTTGAAATAAACTGCTACCTGTTGCTACTCTTGAGCTTAGTATTAATTCTAAAGATTCATTTTGAAAAGGTCTATAATTGAAAGATACATCAAATTTTAAATTTTTTACTTTTTGACTCCCTCCTAATAATTCTCGTTCTGAATACCCTGTTCGGCTAATATTAAAATCTTGAGAAAAATCGAAATCATCATATTCAGGACTATAAAAATCTACTCCAAAAGAATATTCCGCTATATCTAGTAAATTGACACTACCATTAAATTCATCTCCATAAATATTTATACCATCATAATTTAAAGTAGTATTTCTATTTCCTTCGATAATTTTATTAGTATCAATTTGTTTATTTCGTCTATCATTTGCGTGCCACTCTTCAGCTACTATGTAGCTGAAATTAACTTTCGCAGCAAAAGACTCACTAAATTTATATGCCATACGTATAGCCGCATCATAAAAAGTATTATTTCCTGCCATTTCCTGATAAGTATTACCACTTTTTAAAGAAACACTAATACCTGTAAAATCGAAAGGGTTTTTAGTTGTCATTAGCATAATACCATTATATGCATTAGCTCCATATAGTGCTGAAGAAGCACCTGGTAATACCTCTATATGTTGAATATCTAAATCAGAAACTCCTGATAAATTACCAGGACTAAAGTTTAAAGCTGGTGCAGCAGTATCCATACCATCTACTAATTGAATAAACCTAGAATTAGTAAAATTAGAAAAACCTCTAGTATTAATTGATTTGAAGCCATAATTACCCTCTCTTGAATCGATTCCTTTTAAATTTACTAAACCATCATAAAAAGAATTTGAAGATGTTTTTTGAATATCATTCAAACCAAATCTTTCAATTGTTACTGGAGATTCAATAATTTTTTCAGGAATTCTAGAGGCAGATACAACTACTTGATCTAACAAAAAACTCTCTTTTAAAATGATATTAATTGATTTTTTTAAACTTGTAATCATAAGTTCTTCTGCTTGATAACCAAAAGCAGAAACCCTTAAAGTTAAAGGAAATTTTTGTGTGCTACTAAACTTAAACTCACCATCCTGATTTGAGACAGTACTTTTTCCATCTAAAGTAACCTTAGCATTATAAAAAGGTTCTAGATATTCATCATAAACTACACCTTTTATCTCTACTTGTGCATATGAAATAATGCTATACAAAGTAAAAACAATCATTATTGAATATTTTTTTAACATTTTAAAAGTTATTTTGTCTAATTATAAAATTATTCTTCTAAAGAAAAATTGATAGGAAAACCATATTTTACAGAAGTATGTTTTCCTTGTTTTTTAGCTGATTGAAACCTTGGTAATAATGAAACAACTCGTTTAGCTTCGTTATTTAATACTTCACTATCATCAGGACCTAACGTTTTAATATTTTTAACATAGCCACTTTTACTAATAATAAAACGAACCCAAACTTCACCTTCTATATTCTGTATTAAAGCTTCCGAAGGATAACTAAAGTGCTTAGAAATATGTTTCATCATTTCATTATTAAAACAATCAGACTCTTCACCTTTCTTTACTTTTTGGCAAGCATCAAAAACAGGTATTCTATCTACAGCCGTAAATTTTAATGCCTTTTTAACTTCTTCTTTTGATAATTTATTTTTAAGATCTTCAATATTTTTATTTATATTGATTTCCTTTGAAATATTTGCAGCGACTAAATCAGTAGTCTGTTTTTCATTAGAAGAAGAACTGACACCTGAAGTAGTTAAATTATTGGTTGAAATGACCATTTTTTTCTTCAACATTCTTCTTCTAGCAGATACTTTAACACTAATTTGCCTAGATTTTTTATTCTTCGAATCTTTTAATGGAGTTATAGCACATTTAGTTATGCTATTTAAATCGATATCTGTACTCTCTGGAGATTCACAAACTTCTTGCCCAAAAAGAACAGAAGATGTTATAATATATAATAGTGTAAATAAAACTGTTTTTTTCATAAAAAATGACTTTAAATAACTCACTATCAAATAACAAGCCAAACTTAATCAGGCGGCAAATATATTAAAATAATATCATTATTAGATAGTAAAATATTTTTTAATTTAAAAAAAGTATTTTCAACAACAGACTTTGATTAAACATAAAAAAACCTAAATAATACATGTATTATTTAGGTTTTTTTATGTTTAATTCTTTTATTTAGTAAATACTTGACTTATATACTACTGATTAATAGTCCAAGAAATGTAATACATTGAGCCAATTAATCCAGAACCAGGAGCAACAACATATTCTTTACCTCCTAAGTTAGTACCACCAACTTTAATTCTTGATTTTAAATTTGGAATAGTATAGTTTATCTGAGCATCTAATACAGTTCTACTATCAATATTTCCGTTTAAGAAACTAGATTGCCATAAGAATTCATTTTGCCATCTTGCATTTAGATTGAACCCGAAGTTTTTAAACAAATTAGGATTACCAAACATTACTTTTACTTGATGTTCTGGGGTATTAAAACCAGGTTGAAAATCTTCATCATCTTCTTGATTAAATATTAATTTACTTAATGTGTAATTTGCTCCAAAATTAAATGTTTTAAACACTTTTGTCGTTAAACCTACGCCAATACCATAAGACTCTACTTTAGCTAAGGTATTTGTATTTAAAGTAAACTCTGTTAAATCTTCATTTTCAAATGCATCTTTACCACCAACAAAACCTTCATAATTAGGCACTACTACTGTTTTAGTAGCTGTAAAATTATCATATTGATTATAATAACCATTTATATCTAATTCAACAATGTTAGTAGATGTTAAATTTACAATACTTCTATATCCTAATTCATAAGATGTTACTTTTTCAGGCTTTACTCGATTAGGGTTTACACGTACATAAGTACCATCTTTTAACATAAACGCATTATTAAAAACATCTTGTCCTTTAATAATAGTATTAGGAATATTCTCATTTTCAACTTCTACTAAAAAACGTTCTATATTTTCTGATGAAGTTCCTAATAAAAATTGATTTGGACCCGATTTCAATCCTAAATACTGTTCTAATGTACTTGGAGTTCTAAAACCTGTTTGATATGAAGCTCTTAGGATTTTATTTTCTTTAACAGCATAATTTAAAGCAACCCTTGGTGAAAAATTACCATCAAAGTTTTTTGTTTTATCATAACGAACAGACCCAGTAAACTTTAAACGATCATCTAAAAACTTCTTTTGTAGCTGTGAATATATTCCATACATATCAAATTCAATAGGATCTTCTTTATCTGTAAATAAAGTACCTTCTGAATTAATGTTAAATTTACGGTAAGAACCTCCTACTTGAAATTCACCCCATTTAATAATATCTCTAAAATTATAATTTACATCAGCATTATATAAATTGGTATTGTCTTTTATGCCTGCTCCTCCTTCACTAATAGAAGTATCTTTTATTTTAGCTAATGCTCTGTTAAAGTCTACTGTTCCTGGTTCAAGCCTACCCATATCAGCAAAACTCCTTGCTACATTATGGTTCCCTGATTTTATATTTGGTATTAACCCTCCAAATGCAGCTCCATATTCAGTAAACCACTTTTTATTAGATTTATAATCCTGATTTAAAGCAATCCCTGCAAAACGTAAATCATAGCTTATTCCTGTAGTATTAGTAGTGTAATAAGCACGAGCAAAGAAATTCTTACCTAAAACTTCTACTTTATGCTGTTGAACAAGAAATTCTTGTTGAGAAAACCTATTTGAACCTTGATATAAATTATCTCCTTCAGAGAAACGTGAATTAAGTATTACCTCTAACTTTTCATTTCCCATTGGTCTAAAATGTAACGATGCATCAAACTTTAAACCACTACCATCATAATCATATAGTTCTTTCTCTGCATATCCTGTTCTAGTTACAGTTCCTATATCTTTAAATGGACCTGTAAATGTATAAGCAATCTCATCTCCATAAAAATTTACTCCATCATAATCAGGTGTGTCATTTCTATTTCCTTCTTTAATAACACCTCCAACACCTGTTGTGTTCGATGCATCATTTGCATGCCATTCTTCAGCTTTATAAACAACTAAATTTGCTTTTGCTGCAATATAATTATTAAACTTATATGCCATTCTAACACCAACATCATGAAATTGATGTGATCCTGATTCTTCTTGATTGATAAAACCTGTTTTATAATAAGTACTTATTCCATCATAATCAAAAGGATTTTTACTTTTCATTAATAAAATACCGTTAAATGCATTTGCACCATATAAAGCTGAAGATGCTCCTGGAAGTATTTCTACATCCTTTACATCTAATTCTGATAGCCCTACAATATTACCTGCTGAAAAATTTAATGCTGGTATTGAAGTTTCAACACCATCTACTAACTGAACAAATCTTGTATTATCAAAAGTAGAAAATCCACGGGAGTTAATCGATTTAAAACCATAACTTGCTTCTCTAGAATCTACTCCTTTTAAGTTTGTTAATCCATCATAAAAAGAAACAGAAGTATTATTTTTAATATCTGTAAGTCCTAATCTCTCAATAGTTACTGGTGATTCAATAATTCGTTCTGGAGATCTAGAAGCTGAAATTACAACTTCATCTAAGGTTGTATTTTCTTTTAAAATAATATTTAATTCTTGATCTGCATCTGTTATTTCGATTACTTCTTTACGATATCCGAAAGCAGAAACTTGAATAACAAATGGAAATTCAGATTTTACTGTTAGCGTAAAACTTCCATCAATATCTGAAACAATTCTACTGTCTAATGAATTAATAATAGCACTTGGAAAAGGCTCTAGGTATTCATCATAAACCTTTCCTTCTATTATAACCTGTGCCGAAATAGCAATACTATAAATAACAAAAAAAAGTAGTAGTAGTAGTTTTTTATGCATATTGTTTTGTTTAGTTTAATTGTAATAAGATTATTGCTCTAAAGCAAATGAAATAGGAAAGCCATATTTTACAGAAACACGTCCACCATCTTTTTTTGCTGGAATAAATTGAGGTAATTTAGAAACTACTCTAACTGCTTCTTTATTTAATATACCTCCATTTCTAGGACCTAAAGTTTTAATGTTTTTTACTTCACCATTTTTATCAATAATAAAACGAACCCAAACTTCTCCTTGAATAGATTCTTGAATAGCATCACTTGGGTATCTAAAATGTTTAGAAATATGCGCAACCATTTTTTCATTAAAACAATTAACACGATCACCTTTTTTCACTTTTTTACAAGCATTAAACAAAGGGATTTTATCAACAGTATTAAATTTTGCAGCACTTTTTAATTCTTCAATAGATAATTTCTTTTTTATATCTTCTATATTTGTGTTTGATGATATAGATTTAGTAACTTCTAGATTTTCAGTTACTTTTTTAACCTTAACAAGACCTATACTTCCAATACTAGAAAGCTCCTTTTTCTTTATATTTTGTCTCTTTTTTAAGTGTCTTCTACTTGCAGATACTGTAACCGATATTTGTCTTGATTTTTTATTTTTTTTAGATTTTTTAATAGTACATTTAGTAATACTAATAGTATTTAAATCTAAATCCGTTTTATCTGGAGATTCACAAACTTCTTGTGATATAACATTAATTGAAAAGAAACAGGTTAACACTAATAATAATAATTCTCTCATAGTATAAGGGGATTAAGCTAAATAATTACTTAAAAATAATAGCAATTAAAACAAGCTTATAAGCTATACAAAGATACGTTTTTTTTTTTAAAACAGAAAAACCTTAATTTATCATTAATAAATATTTAATTTAAAGTAAAATTCATAGGGAATTTGTATATAACATTTGCTAAAAGACCTTTTTCTTTACCTGGAGTAAACTTAGGTAATAATAATACAATTCTCATTGCTTCTTTTTTCAATACATCATTATCTTTTTCTCCTTGTATTTTTACATCCTTTACTTCTCCATTCTTATCAATAACAAAACTTACTTCTAAATTACCTTCAACACCTTTCTTTAAAGCTTCCTTCGGATATATAAAATTATTAATAATATGTTTTTCCATTTCATTATTAAAACATTCAATATTATCTGATGAATCTTCATTACAAGATGCGAATAATGGAATATTCTCTACAGAATCAAAAGAAACAACTTGTTTTTCAGCTTCTTTTTTTAGCATTATTAATAATTCGGCATCTATTTTAGTTGTTGTTTGACTATCAACAAGTGCTTTTGTTTTTAAATTACTAGCTAAATGAACAACCTTATTTAAATAAATACGTTTTTTTAAATATCTTGTACTCGAAGCAATAACATATTTAGTTTTTTGTTTTTTTGTTTTTGTAACTTCTTTTCCTACTGCACATTTATTAATAGCATTAACATCTACTAGTACTTTCTTCTCTGAAAGACAAACTTTTTGAGAAAAAACAGATAGCACACTAAAAAAAACGGTTAATATTATTAGTATATTTTTCATTAGAATTTCTTTTAATTTTAAACAAATTATCCAACAGTTTTTAAAACTATTGAACGACATCAAATTATTTGATTTATCTATTTAAAAAGAATGATATGTAATTCTAATTTAGTTTGAAAAGTAGTATCAAAAGGAAATTTTGATATAGCGGAAGGTGTTCTTTTATTATTTTTCATTTTCTAGGGGGAATAAAATGGTTAAAATATTTTCTCTCTAAGAGATACCTCAATATACAACAAAAAGCACATAGACACAAAATATCTATGTACTTTTTACATTAAGCTATGTTAAACTAAGTGTTTACTCTATCGGTAAATCGTCTTCGTATAAGAAGTTATTGTAAGGAAATCGTTGAATATGTATTTTTTTAACTTCGTTATACACTCTTTCTTTAAAATCTTCTAAATTATCTTTATTTAATGCTGATATAAAAAGACTTTCTTTTCCTAAATCATTCATCCAAGTGTTCTTCCAATCATCAAGTGTATAATGATTTTTAGATTTCTCGGTGATTAAATCATCCTCATCAATTGTTTCGTGAGTATAAGCATCAATTTTATTAAAAACCATTAAAATTGGTTTATTTGAAGCACCTATTTCATCTAAAATTTTATTTACAGATGCAATATGATCTTCAAAATTTGGATGACAAATATCAACTATATGTAATAATAAATCAGCTTCACGAACTTCATCTAAAGTAGATTTGAATGACTCTACTAATTGTGTAGGCAACTTTCTAATGAAACCAACAGTATCGGTCATTAAAAAAGGAATGTTCTTAATTACAACTTTTCTTACCGTTGTATCAAGAGTTGCAAATAATTTGTTTTCAGCAAAAACATCACTTTTACTAATTACATTCATTAAAGTCGATTTACCAACATTGGTATATCCAACTAATGCAACACGTACCATTTTACCTCTATTCTTTCTTTGAACTGCCATTTGACGGTCAATAGTAGAAAGTTTTTTCTTTAATAAGGTAATTTTTTCTCTAATAATACGACGGTCAGTTTCAATTTCGGTTTCACCAGGTCCACGCATTCCGATACCCCCTTTTTGCTTATCAAGGTGAGTCCATAACCTTGTTAATCGAGGTAATAAATATTGACATTGTGCCAATTCTACTTGTGCTTTTGCAGAACTTGTTTGCGCTCTTCCTGCAAAAATATCTAGTATTAAATTTGTTCTATCTAATACTTTACATCCTAATTCATTCTCAATATTACGCAATTGCGCAGGCGATAATTCGTCATCAAAAATGGCAATACTGATGCCCTTTGATGCGATATACATTCTTACTTCTTCTAATTTACCAGTTCCTAAAAAAGTTTTAGGATTTGGTTTTTCCATTTTCTGGACAAAGCGTTTTACAGCAACTCCTCCTGCTGTTAAAGTCAAAAACTCTAACTCATCTAAATATTCTTCAGATTGTTTTTCGTTTTGTTTTTGGGTTATAATACCAATTAAAACCGCTTTTTCGATTATTTCTTCACGTGTTTCTTCCATACCCTGCAAAAATACAAATTTATCAATTGAACAACTCTTTTTTAATTTGTTCTTTATATACTTTGTTTTGTTTGCTGATGTTTTATTTAAATAGATATCAAAATATTTTAAATAATTATCAGAATTTAGTTTGGTTGCCTAGCCCCGATTGAAGCAATTGTTTGAGCTCTTTTTTGTTTTTTTCAAACAAAAAAAGCGAGTGCGGAAAGCGGGAAATAGCTTCAAATAATTTTTAAAATTAAAGCATAAAAAAACACTCACTTTTTACAAAATGAGTGTTTTTTAAAATATTTTTTAGGCGATAAAAAAAATTAAAGATGTTTTAAATCTTGATAAAATCTTCAAATGCCACATAATAAGGCTGATCTTTAAAAACAGGCATTTCAACACTTTTTGAATTTGCAATACCAATACCTGCAAACCAAATTTTTGCATTTTGTTTTTTTGCATGTTCTTTAAATGTTTCCATCCATAAAAAATCGTAATCTTCGGGTGTTTGAATATTATTTGTTGTTTTTACTAAAACAAAAATAGTAGGTTCGCCTTTTTTATATAACACAAACTGAGGATGTTTTTTTAATGCGCTATTAATAGCAACAAACTCATAGCCCATTTGCTGAAGCTTTTTACCAGCAATATTCATCCCTAAATTATGAAGCTCTTGTTTAGTAAGTACTTGCATTATTTTTTCTTATTACGCATGTTATAATTCTTATCTCCTTTTGTTTTAGGCTTCTTATATTTTTTCGCAATTTCTCTACGATAAGAACCACCTTGATTAGTTTTACTATTCTTTTCACTTTTTTCAATGAAAAGCAGGACCAGGAACATACTCTAAAGAAGTTCTGTTTTTATTCTTTTCTCCGTCTTCTTTCGGTCGTTCTTCCTCTGTTAATTCTTTAGAAATTTCAACATGCTCAGGAATTTCGAATAGTGGAATTTCATAATTCATCAATTCTTCAATTCTCGCTTTAGCTGGTAATTCTGCTTCTGTTGAAAAAAGAATTGAAGTTCCTTCTTTTTCTGCACGACCAGTTCTACCGATTCTGTGCATATAATTTTCAGGAAAATAAGGTGTGTTAAAGTTAATTACGTGGGTAACTTCTGATAAATCTAATCCACGAGCAATAACATCAGTTGCTATTAAAATACGTTTTTCGCCTTTATTGAATTGTTCAATAGAACGTAAACGGTAATTTTGTGTTTTGTTAGAGTGAATTACACACGATTGCCCAGGAAAATCTTCTTTCGTACATTCAAACAATCGATCGGCATTCCTTTTATTCGGAGTAAAAACTAATACTTTACTATATTCTTTTCTGTTTGATAATAATTCACCTAGTAAATTAACCTTTGTATAAAAGTTAGGTACATCGTAACTAATTTGCTTAATATTATCAAGTGGAGTTCCACTTACAGCGATAAAAATCTTTTTAGGAGCGATAAAGAAATCATCAATTAATGCTTCAACTTCTTGAGTCATTGTTGCCGAAAACATAATATTTTGACGACGAACAGGTAATAATTCAAAAATGTTTAATAATTGAAATCTAAATCCTAAATCTAACATTACATCAACTTCATCAATCACTAACTTTTGGATTGATCTTAACTTTAAAATATTACTTAAAGCTAAATCATATAAACGACCTGGAGTAGCTACAATAATATCTGCACCTTGTGCCACAGCTTCTTTATGTCTGTTTAAAGGAATTCCTCCAAATACACCTACAGTGTGTAGGGTCATAAACTCAGAAAGCTTTTCAATTTCACTAACTACCTGCACCACTAATTCACGAGTTGGCACAACAACAAGTACTCTTGGATGCTGTTGTTTTGAAAACTTCAAATCACGAAGTATCGGTAACATATAGGCAAAAGTTTTACCTGTACCTGTTTGAGCAATACCAACAACGTCTTTACCTGAACGAATAATAGGAAAGGCTTCTTCCTGAACTGGTGTTGGGTTTACAAAACCTAATTCTTCGATAGCGTTTTGTAATGGATTTGATAAATCTAAATCTTGAAAAGTAATCATTTGCATTAATTTGGTGCAAAGGTACGTTTTATAAGCTCAAATATCACAAGTATATTTCTTTGGATAAAATGTCTTTGTTTTTAATCACAAAAAAAACCGATACATTACTGTATCGGTTTTTATATTTTTTTTGATTTTTAGTAGATAAAAATTTTATCCTCCAAAATCATCAAATCGGATATTTTCGTCAGCAAGACCAAAATCTTCTCCCATTTTTTGAACAGCATTGTTCATTAATGGTGGACCACAGAAATATAATTCTAAGTCTTCTGGTGCTTCATGTTTCGCTAAATGCTCATTGATTACTACTTGGTGAATAAATCCTGTAAACCCATCTCCAGCTTCATCATTTACATCAGTTTTAACTTTCCAGTTATCCGCTTCTGTTGGATCAGATAAAGCAATAAAAAATTTAAAGTTAGGGAAATCTCTTTCTAAAGCTCTAAAATGTTCTACATAGAATAATTCAGCTTTTGAACGACCACCATACCAATAAGTTACTTTTCTACCAGTTTTTAATGTTCTGAATAAGTGATATAAGTGAGAACGCATTGGTGCCATACCTGCTCCACCACCTACATATAACATTTCAGCTTCAGATTCGTTGATAAAGAATTCACCATAAGGTCCAGAGATTACACATTTATCTCCTTTCTTTAAGTTAAATATGTATGAAGAAGCAACTCCAGGATTTACATCCATCCATCCACCTTTCACTCTATCAAAAGGAGGTGTTGCAATACGTACATTTAACATAATTTCTCTTCCTTCGGCAGGATAAGAAGCCATAGAATATGCTCTTTCTACAGTTTCTGTATTTTTCATTACCAATGGTCTTAAACCAAATTTATCCCAATCTCCTTCGAACTTATCTGGAGTCTCATGTTCTTCTGGATGCGCAGTAATATCCATATCAGCATAGTTTACCTCACAAGCTGGAATTTCAATTTGAATATATCCACCTGCTTTGTAACCCATATCTTCTGGAATTTCAACTACAAATTCCTTAATAAAAGTTGCAACGTTGTAGTTTCTTACAACAACTGCATCCCATTTCTTAATTCCAAAAATTTCTTCAGGAATAGAAATATCCATATCTTGTTTTACTTTTACCTGACAAGATAAACGAACTCCGTGTGCTAATTCTTTACGTGTAAAATGAGGTGTTTCAGTTGGTAAAGCTTCACCTCCACCAGAATTTACATGACACTCACATTGCACACAAGATCCACCACCACCACAAGCTGACGGTAAGAAAATCTTTTCTGCTCCTAAGGTAGATAACAATGTACCTCCTGAAGCAACTTCGATTACTTTATCACCATTAATAGTAATTTTTACTGGTCCTGATGGTGCTAATTTTTGCTTTACAAATAATAACAACCCTACTAAAATTAATAGAATTATTAAAAATGATATAACTGTTACAGCTACCGTACCCCCTGTACTTACTTCTAAAAACATCATTATTCTATAATTTTTTTAGTGTTATCAGCTAATTTTTCAGCTTGCTGTTTTGCTTCTTCTTTCTTTTCTATTTTGATTGCTGCTTTAGGAGCTTCTGGTGTTTTTACTTCTTCGTCACCTCCTGTTAACATACCTCCAAAACTCATAAACCCGATTGCCATTAATCCAGTAATAATAAAAGTGATTCCTAATCCTCTTAATGGTGCAGGAACGCTTGAATATCTGATTTTTTCACGAATAGCTGCAATTGCTAAAATTGCTAAAAACCATCCAATTCCTGAACCAATACCATAAGTTAATGATAATCCTAATGTTGGAATTTCACGAGATTGCATAAATAATGATCCTCCTAAAATTGCACAATTTACTGCAATTAATGGTAAGAAAATCCCTAAAGAGTTATACAATGCTGGTGCAAATTTTTCAACAATAATTTCTACCAATTGTACCATGGTTGCAATAGTTGCAATAAACATAATAAATGATAAGAAACTTAAATCGTAACCTTCATATTCAGCTCCTAACCAAGATAATGCTCCTGGTTGTAATAAATATTGATCTAATAACCAGTTGATAGGTACTGTTACAGCAAGTACAAAAATAACGGCAGCTCCTAAACCTACGGCAGTTGCTACTTTTTTAGATACTGCTAAGTAAGAACACATTCCTAAGAATGTAGCAAATACCATGTTATCAATAAATATCGACTTGAAAAATAATTCTAAATGTTCCATTTTTCTATATTTTTAATGAATTCTAACTCGGTTAGTCTTCAATTAATGCTTTGTTTCTACTACGTTGTATCCAAATAATAATACCTACAACAATTAATGCCATTGGAGATAATAACATAAATCCGTTATTTTCATATCCTAAAGCATATAATCCTGTTTGTTCTATTGGATCTCCTAATACTTTAAATCCTAATAAAGTACCAGAACCTAATAACTCTCTAAAGAAACCTACTGCAATTAAAATAGCTCCGTATCCTAATGCATTTCCAATTCCATCTAAGAATGATTTCCACGGACCGTTTCCTAAAGCAAAAGCTTCAAAACGTCCCATAATAATACAGTTGGTAATAATTAAACCAACAAATACCGAAAGTGTTTTACTTAATTCGTAAGCAAAAGCTTTTAATACTTGATCAACAATAATTACTAAAGCAGCAACTACTATTAACTGTACAATAATTCTAATTTTAGAAGGAATAATATTTCTCATTAAAGAGATTACAACGTTTCCTATACCTAATACAAATAATACAGAAACTGCCATTACTATAGAAGCTTTAAGTTCTGCTGTAATTGCTAATGCTGAACAGATACCTAATACTTGAATCGTAATTGGGTTGTTATCTAATAACGGATCTGTAATTAATGCTGCGTCTTTTTTTGATAAAAGTCCCATATTTATTTCAATGTTTTAAAGTAAGGCACGTATAAACCTAATTCAGATTTAATCATTGCAGCAACTCCATCACCTGTAATTGTTGCACCTGCAATAGCATCTACCTCGTTATCATTTTTATCTTCGTTCTTCGGATCATTATTAGATTTTGAAACTCCAATTCCTTTAAAAGAACCGTTATTCATTAAATCTTCTCCGATAAAGTCATCCATAAAATAGCGTTGCTTTATGTTTGCACCTAAACCTGGCGTTTCTCCTTTATGATCGAAAAAAGCACCTTGAACTACCATGTTTTTATCCAACGCAACATATCCCCAAATAGCATCCCAAAGACCTTTACCTCTAATTGGTGTGATATAAAACATTTTACCGTCTTTTTCTCCCACAAATACTGGTAATTTTCTTGTTTTCCCTGCTTTTGCAGCTGTTTGCTGTTTTTTTACATCGATTAAATATGCATTCGCATCTTCAGTAATATTAGTACCTTCAATAACGATTTGTTTTTTGATGTATTTTGAAAACTCACCAGCTACTTTGTCTTTAGAAACAAAGATTGCACTAGATTCATCATTTTCATTTATCCCCATAGCATACAAAATATTTTGTTGCTTTTCGATACGTTTATTTGCATCAATCATTGGGCGAAGCGATGAAGCTGTAAAAGCTAACAACGCACCTACTATTAATACCATACCAATGGCAAAAAGTAGTGTATATACATTACTGTCTGTTCTCTTACTCATAATTAGGCAGTTTTAACTTTAGTACGTTTTAATCTTCTCTTTATATTTCCTTGAACCACATAATGGTCAATTGTTGGAGCAAAAACGTTCATTAATAAAATAGCTAACATTACTCCTTCTGGATATGCAGGATTGAATACACGAATCATAATCGAAATAAATCCGATAAAGAAACCATAAATCCATTTTCCTTTGTTAGTTTGCGATGCTGATACAGGATCAGTAGCCATATATACAGCTCCAAATGCAAAACCTCCAATTAATAAATGTTTCCAGAAATCTAAACTCATTAATCCGTAAAACTTACTTGTTTCACCAATCCATCCTAAACCAACTACTTGATTAAAAACAAATCCCATTACTAAAGCTCCAATTACTGCTGATAACATAATTCTCCAGCTTCCAATCTTTGTAAAGATTAAGAATAAAGCTCCTAATAAAATTAAAAATGTAGATGTTTCTCCTACTGAACCAGGAATAAATCCGAAGAACATATCAGAAACAGAATGTGTTAATGGTTGAGATTGTGCTAAACTACCTAAAATAGTTTCACCTGAAATTGCATCTGCAGTTCCAGCTAATTCTCTAGCATCAGCCACCCATACTTTATCTCCCGACATCCAAGTTGGATATGCGAAGAATAAAAATGCACGTATTGTTAATGCAGGATTTAAAATATTCATTCCTGTACCACCAAATACTTCTTTACCTATAACCACACCAAATACTACGGCTACAGATAACATCCATAAAGGTAAATCAATTGGTACAATTAAAGGAACTAACATTCCTGTAACTAAGTACCCTTCTTCTACTTCACGCCCTTTAATTACAGCAAAAATAAATTCTACTACTAATCCTACTACATATGATACAATTACTAACGGTAAAATTTTTACTAAACCGATTAAGAAATTATCCATATTCCAGAAATCTCCACTAAAGAAAGACATTCCTTCTGTAAATCCATTGATTGCAGCGTTATGTTGATAACCCGCATTGAACATTCCGAAGATTAAACAAGGTACTAATGCCATAATAACTATGTTCATTGTACGCTTTAAATCATCAGCGGCCTTAATATGAGTTCCTCCGTGAGTTGTCTCATTTGGCAAATATAAAAAAGTATGGATTGCGTTAAACGCAGGTGCCATTTTAGTTCCTTTATATTTTTCTTTTAAATTATGTAAGTTTTGTTTTAAGCCCATATCTTATCCTAATTCTTCTCTCATTAAATCTAATCCTTCACGAATTATTTTCTGGTGAGGTTGTTTAGACACACAAATAAATTCTGTTAATGCGAAATCTTCTGGTGCAATTTCGTAAGCTCCTAATCCTTCCATTTCGTCAAGATCTTGATATTTACAAGCTTTTAATAATTGCATCGGATAAATATCTAAAGGAAAAACCTCTTCATATGACCCAGTAACTACAAAAGCTCTATGCTCACCGTTTGTATTGGTATTTAAGTCGTATTTTTTCTTCGGATTTAACCAAGAGAACGTAAATGCTCTTGATGTAGAAACCTTGTTAAATACAGGCTTATTCCATCCAAAAAACTCATAATCATTTCCTTCAGGAATTGCAGTTACTATGTTTTCATAGTATCCTAAAAATCCTTCTTCATTAACCTGAAGACCACTTAATACGTTTCCGCTAATTACACGTGCATTATCAGCTTCTAAATTTCCTTTTGTAAGTGCTCCAATATTAACTCCAGCTATTGCTGATACATATTGTGGCTTTGAAAATTTAGATCCTGCTAAAGCAATTGTACGCTTTGCGTTAAATTTACCAGTTAGTAATAACTCACCGATAACTACTAAATCTTGAGGAGTAACAACCCATACAACTTCACCTTTATTAATAGGATCTATTTGTGAAATTTGTGTACTCACATTACCAACAGGATGTGGTCCAGATACGTTGTGCAATTCAACTCCTTTCATTCCTTTAAACGGAGATGATGTTGAGCTTTTTGCAACAGAAACGTGTACTTTACCTGCTGTTAATTTAGTTAATGCAGTTAATGCGGTTTGTAATTCAGCTTCTTTACCTTTTAAGGCGTAATCATAATCGGCTGCTAAAGGTGCACTTGCGTAGGCAGATACAAAAATTGATTTAGGTGCTTGATTCGGATTTGCAACCACGTCATACGGACGCTGTTTTACAAATGGCCAGCAACCTGAAGCAAATAAGTGATTTCTCACTTCTTCACCAGACATTGCATCAACATCTTTTTTACCAAAATCTTTGTATTGCTGCTGTGCATCAGCAGTGATTTTAATTGCTAAAACTTTTCTTCTGGCTCCACGAACGATTTCTGAAATTTTACCACTAACAGGGCTTGGAAATAAAATGCGCTCATCACTTTTTGAATAAAAAAGTGCTTGACCTGCTTTTACTTCGGTACCTTCTTTTGCTAAAATTTTTGGAATAACGCCGTGAAAATCATCTGGCTGAATTGCAAACACGCCACCTAACGGAAGTTCGGTAGTTATTTGCGCTGCATCGCCAACGAGCTTGATGTCCAAGCCTTTCTTAATACGGATGTCTTTTGACATAGGAACTGAACTGATTAAATTGATTTTCTATAAAAAAAAACAAATTTACAGATTTTGATTTTTTCGAGTAACTATTTATATTTATATCTTTTAGATAGCTCTTTATTTATATCTATTCTAAATAAATTATTAATTTTACCTTACATTTTGATACATTTGCATTTATGATAAAAAAGCTATTAATCTTTGTATTTAGTACATTACACTTAATAATTAATGCACAAAATATCAAAACAATTCAATTACGCCCAAAATATAACACGAATCAATTTACGGCAATTGTAAAACTTGGGCAGGTTTTAAAACTCTCTTTTGATGATTTAGAGGCTGATAATAAAGAATATCAGTATAAAATTGCCCATATGACACACGATTGGAAACCGAGTAGCTTAACTTCTAATCAATATATTGATGGTTTTGATGAAAATGAAATCATAAACATCACCAATTCTTTTAACACACTTCAACCTTATACACATTATAGTGTTGATATTCCTAATCAAAATACAATTATCACCAAAAGTGGAAACTATTTAATTTCTATTTTAGATGAAAATTATGACGTAGTATTTACAAGGCGCTGTGTTTTTTATGAAGATATTACAACTGTTGGCGTTGCCGTTTTTAGAAGTAGAGAGACCAAATCAAATAATGAAAAACAAACCATTCAATTTACTGTAAATCATCAAAATTTAAGTATTAACAATGTTAATAAAGAAATTAATATTGCCTTATTTCAAAATCATAATTGGAACACAGTTCGATATAATATTCAACCTAAATTTATAAAACCAGCACAATTAATTTACAATCATACTCTTGAATCAAATTTTTGGGGAGGTAATGAATTTTTAAATTTTGATAGCAAATATTTACGTAGCACCAGTTTTAATATTGCTAAAACCGAAAGAAAAGATATTTATCACAGTTATTTATATACCAATGAAGAACGAGTAGATAAAAAATACACTTACAATCCTGATATCAACGGGCAATTTATAATAAGGACTTTAGAAGCAAACGACCCAAATTCAGAAGCTGATTATTCTATGGTTCATTTTTCGTTAGCTGCTTATGAAGCGTATCAAAATAAAGATGTTTATATTTATGGTGCTTTTAATAATTATCAATTATCCGAAGAAAATAAAATGAAATATGATGCTATTTCAGAAAGATATAAAGCCAAAATAAAATTTAAACAAGGCTTTTACAATTACAGTTATGTTACAGTCGATAAAAATAAAAAAATAAATTTAAACGAGATAGATGGCTCTTTCTATCAGACTGAAAATGAATATACTGTTATCGTATATTATAAGCCTTTCGGCGAAACTTACGACCGTGTTATCGGACTAGGGAATGGATACTTTAACCAAAACAGGTAACTTAGCAGTATCTTAATTGATTAAAGTAAAACCAACTTAAAAATTTAGACTATGTTAGAACAAATAACCAAAGGTATAAAAATAGCAATCAAGACACATTTTAATGGTTTAATAAACCATGGTCAAAATCAATATTATTCTTTTAGCTACTATATTTCAATAGAAAACAATTCAACAGAAACCGTAAAACTTTTAGAACGTTTTTGGATTATTTTTGATGCACTTAAAAATACTGAACACGTAGCAGGAGAAGGCGTTATAGGTGAAACACCAATACTTAAACCAAATGATGTTTTTAATTACAGGTCAAACTGTTTTTTGCTTTCAGCAACAGGTGCTATGAAAGGGAATTATAAAATGATGAATACAGAAACCTCTGAAGAGTTTTTAGTTACTATTCCTACATTTCAATTAATGAGTACTGGTATTTTAAACTAAAAAGTAAAATGTTATTTTAACATCTTATATATAAAACTTTGTGGTGTATTTTTAAAAACAACTTTAAAATCAACCTTATTGTTTTTAGTTATAACAGCTTTAACATTTTTTATTCCTGTTAAATAATCATTAGAAATAATTAAAGAATCTTCTTGAGTTTTTAGATATTCCTCTACATCAAAAAACAATGAAAATTTATTATTTACATGCTGATTATTTTTATAATAATTAGCATGTACAGCTTTTTTGGAATACAAAAATAATTCTTTAGAGTTTTTATCAGCATAAGTTTTAAAAAGTGGATTTACAACTAATATTTTTTCCCCATTAATATTTTTTATTGCTTTTTTTGATGATAAATAAGTGAAAATATAGCTTCCCCCAAGGCTTATATTTAAATCAGGAACTATTGTTTTTTGAATAGTTGTTGTTGCAATTTTATTAAAATCATCATCATATTCATAAGTTAGAATGGTGTCTTTTTTGTAGATAAAAGAAGCTAATTTCACATTAAAATCACCATTCCAATGAGTTTGAATACTATCTAACGATACGTTTGTTAATTTCTCAAAATTATCTTTTGATGATTTTTTTAAATAATCAAACAAAAAAGTTTTCTTTACTTTCCCCGAAAAAGATAATACTGAACGATTAGTAACACTCGTTTTATAAGATAAAAAAGGCATGTTTTTTTCAGATAATTCCCCAATTATTGATATTTCGTTTTCATCAACTCCAAGTTCTAAAAAGCTTTTACTTTTAGTTGATATAGCAATAAGTTCTTTACTATTTTTTAATTTTTGAACAATACTATTTTCATCATTTAAATAATTATTTGTATTTAAAATGGTATTTAATTTAGTTTCAATATTCGAAATTTCATCTAAATTAAATACAATTCTTAATTGATTTTTATTGATAAGATAAACAGTCTTTTTATTGATAAAATAATCAGCTTTTTCAAGAGTTTTTTTCACAAATTTATCTTGATTAAAAAACGATAATAAACGCATTTTATTTTTAATTTCAATAGTCGTACTTACCCACGTATTTTTTAAAACGTTGTTATTACTATAAAAAAATACATTTGAAGGAAACACAACCTCATCAAATAAAGAAAATGCTTTTTTATGCTGATTATTTTTTATCGATTTAAAATACAAAAAAGGATGTTTTACAACATCCTTTAACATAGTATATTCTATTTCTCGTAAATTCATACGAATAACAACATCCGCAGAAACAGGAATTTTATTAGCTGTATTTACAGTTCGATTATATCTAAAATAACCAAACGTAAATACAGTACAAATAATTATTAAAATAATAAATATTACTTTTTTAAGCATCTATTTACTTTGCCATTTCGTTAATAAATTCCAATAATAATTTTAAGGTATTTTCTTTTTTACCTTTGGTGTTTAATTTTAATTCTGATGATATTTTATTTCCTTTCACTTTTGAAACTACAAAACGAACATCTTCAACATTATTATTAGAAAAAGCAATCATTTTTCTTTCAGTACTTCGAAATGATTCCTTTGGTAAATTAGCAATCAAAGCATTTACATCAGCAAATAATACTGTTGAGTTTTTCTTAATTAATTTACGATGTTTACCTCCTTTAAAAAGTCCTTTTCCTATCGATAATTTTACCGCTCTTACTTTTGATGTTGTAACATAAAGTACATCATTTTTTATAACAGCATATAAATTGAAAGGTAATTTAGCATCTTTAACTATTATTTCAAAAACATTTTTAGCTCCTTTTACTAAATGATGTTTTTGCCCTAATTTGAATAATTTTGTTAACAATTCTTTTTCTTCTGATCCAATCATTAAGGTAAAATCAGGAACCAAGGCTTGTTTTGTTTTGGTTACTTCTTTACGTTTATAATCGTCATCATAAGTATATGATTTATAAGATACTTCTTTTTCTCCAAAATCATTTAATACAAATAATGCATCACCAGTAACTAAACTAGCCATTGCTTTTTCATCTACAATTAAAGATAATATGTCTCCAACAATATTAATTTCTTCATTAAATTTTGGAAACATTCCGCCATACATTTTATTAATCATTTCTGGATATTCCAATAATAATTGTTCTGTATCTATAGAAACACTCCAAAAAGCCAATGCTTCATCATGATTAAAACTATTGATTAAAGTGCTGTTCATTTTTTGATTATAAATCTTTTTGAAAGATTTTTTCACGTCATCACTAACAGTCATATCTAATAAAAGACTTGCATTTTTTTTATTGAAAGATAAATTAGCCGTAACTTCTTCTACTCCATAAATATTTTCACCCTTTTGAGGCATAAAATAAGACATTGAAGAATTTAATTCCTTTCCAAAAGAACCAATTAAATCAGACATTAATTCACCATAATTACGCATCCAAAATGTTGCAACAGCATTTTTTTTCTTTCCCTTCTGAAAACTTGAATTAACAGCAATAGAATTTAATAAAGGATTATTTACAACCGAAAATCCTTTTTGTAAAATCCATTGTTTTGAAAACAACTTTTTTACATCATACATCGATTGTCCTTCTAATTTATGTTTTTCAAAACGCTCGTTATGTTCCTTAAAGTAATTACGATGTTTATCTCCCTTTACAAATAAAATAAATTCATCATTCCAAATCATTACCTCACGACTTTTCTGGATATATCTGTAACCTTCGTCTTTTTTGATTTTCTTTAAATCTCTTTCTTTCAACATCGATTCGTACAACTTCCTATCATTTAATTCAA